>JBGPGB010000050.1:0-8383 GCA_041483595.1 Nitrosotalea sp. | reverse complement strand
ACCTTTTTTGTCCATTTCATCTATAATAAGATTAATTGTCCTTAAAGGTATTTTCTTTTCTTTCAAAGATTCCACTGAATAATACTCAAACTGATCCAGTCTTTCGATATTCAATTTGCCCATAACCCTTTTGATAATTGGATTTATTTCTTCAATTGGCACACCATCTTCTGTGTAAAGTTCAACAGTAAGATAAATCATCTTTCACTCCCTAATCAAAGAAGACAATTCGCTTAACTTATAAACCTTATCACATTTCTTAATGTTTGGCTCTACCCAAACTAAGTATTTTGCCTTTTCAAAAGCGTCTTCAAAAAAATCAAATAAAACTATTCCTTCATCTTTATCTTTTGGCGTTGGATGCTTGCACAATGCCCAGCATCCAGCAGGATCATAACCAATTCTATTTTTGTCTGCTAAATAAACTATGAAGTATCCCCGTTCCATCATATGACGGTAGGTGGCTATAGCTCTTGTTTGATCTTTTATCAATTCAAAGACTTCAACTTCATTTAACATTTTCCTTAACTTCCTTTTTTACATACCAGTCCTTACAAACCATATCGGCTGTTCCTATTGCTAAGGACACAATACCAGAATGTTCGTGGATTGTATATGCCTTAGCCTTTGCTGGCCAATTTAGAGAAGAATCTTCATGGAGCCGCCATCGGTTTTCTTCTTTGTTCAACAAGGCTTTGATAGCAGTCCACGATCTTCTTAAATGGTCGTTGTCACGAATTTGATAAGGCGTGATATAACCTTTGCGGACCAAATCACAGTGTTCCAAGAAGTCTGTTTTCCCATTGTAGGTCATTCCAATACGAATTAAAAGTGTAAGCAAAGATAAAAGTGGTGGAGCGTGCATCCATTTACTGTCACTAATCAACAAGATTGTCGGTGAGCCAGCGCCATCACAAATTTCAAATCTGGATTTAGAATATCCTAATTTCTCTTCAAAACGATTCAAAAACTTAACCATGTTTTCAATCTTCTTAGAGAACTTTGGATCATAAAAGTTTCTCAAAAGAATACGACATTCTGTTAAGCAAACCTTGGGGTCTAGAAAAGGATTATATTCATACCCGTAAATAAAGATTGGGCGCATATTTTTCGTAGCCCAGTAAGCGTCTAACAAAAATTCTTTACAGAAAACGAAAGGGTTAATTTGTTTATTATCTTCTGATAGAAACGAGTATTGAATACCGCTCCAAACAGTTTGGGCAATTCTCATTTTGTGAGGATACCATGAAACTTGCATGTAAGACTCTCCTATTTATTTCCGTACCATGCTAACCAAGAACCAAAACAGAAACCTAAGCCAGCACCAATACAAGTTCCAATAGGATCGTGAATAAGATTACCAAGACATGAGAAAAATAACATGCCACCGCAAGCCAGTGGTATCCATCTCATAACGAAGTGATTGTTCATAACGTTTTTCCAGCCCACCCTAACTTCATCCTGTTAGGGTGGGGTTTAACTCAAGGATGACCTTCTAAACACGGTTGGGATTTTAACTCAACTCGTATAGATGATACTTACTGCTGCGATATAACATCAATACCGCCATGTTTAGTCCGACGCAGGGGCACTCACTATTCAGGAGGCCAGCTTGTTCCGCAATCAGGAAAACGGTCAATACCCTGTTTATAGATCAAAGCAATTACTTGTGGCAATTCAGTGCCAACTACTTCAATCTCTCTATTCTTAAATCCAAAAGGCACATGCTTATTAAGGTTTTTGTATTCATCTGGTGTTAGTCTGTAAATTTCTCCTTCAATTTTTCTACCTTCTCCTTTACCTACCTCTATCATACCAGGATACGGCCCAAGATCATATAGCAAATAGTTAGGCGCTGTTTCTACAGTTTCTAAAAATTTACCATGTCCCATCATAATGTGATGCTTATGGCCTTTTTTCAGAGAACCATAAACAAAGATTACGACATTTTCGCCGATCACTGGGTCTGGTTCCTCTGGTGGAAAATCAAAACCATACTCATCGCACAAATATGGAATCATATGCTTGCCAACCTTCTTCAAATGCGGATTCATACAGGCGTGATTTCTCATCATTTCACCGACTTTACAACTGCGCCAAGGTATGCTTCGACTAGCTCTTTGTCTATGTTTAATTTGTTTAATATTTGCAACGCTTTCCCCTGAAATGACATCAATGCCAAAAGTATGTGATGACAACTAATGACTCTGTGTTCATTCATGCCTATCGAAATTGCAAGACAAATACACTCACAAGCCTCTTTATCATAGCAAACTGCGGCATCGTGGCTAAGATAAGTTCCCCAACCGAGATAATCTTCAATTTCGATCTTTAGTTCTTTGATGTCAACGCCCATATCCCGTAAAACTTTAACCGCAATATTCTGATTTTCTTCCAAGATTCCCCACAATAAATGTAAGTTAGTTACAAGTAGGTGCTTTCTATGCTTGGCCATAGCATTAGCGTAGGATAGAGATTTTCTACCTCTATCCGTTATCTTATCATAAAAAGCGTGCATCGTCAACTCCTATTCTTTGCCAAGATACTTTTCCATTCTTGAGTTCAATTCCTTTTCTGCACTCTTTCTATTCTTAACCCAATTTCTCTTTCTCTTGCGGGCCATTCCACTTTTACTCCATTTTTCCCAAACCTTACAATCATGTAACCAAATATACAACTCTCCGGCAGTAAACTTTGTTACATCTCCATTGTTCTTTTCGTATTTTCTGGCCAGCTTATTAAAATCTTTACTCATTTCTTCTGGCAAAATCATTATCATTTTACCAGTGTTTTCTTTTCTGTGTTGGCCGCTCATATTACCATTAGTTTTATGCATCTTTATTACCTGTTTCTCTTAAAGGTTCAGTCCAAGGTTCTATATTTTGACCAAAGAAATATCTATCACCATTCTTAAAACTCATACACTTTACTTTTTCAACATCGCCATCAATCCAGCACTGACCAAGCCTACTATGCTCAAAAACAGTACCGAATGGTTTGTTTTTCAATTCTTCAACTGGATAAACTCTCCACTCTCCCTCTGTTGCTCGTGCCATAGTAACTTCTTGCTGGACAACAACCAACATTTCATCTGCAAATTCATCGGCTAAGTCCATGCAGCCATTATAACCAGCAACATAGGCTTTCTTAATGATTTCTTTCAGTTTGTCAAGTTTTAATGCTGCCATTCTATGCTGCCGCCTTTCCAAACAGATTTTCTTCACCATCAATGATTTTTTTCGTAATAACGAACTTTCCCTTGGATTGTTCTGGAAGATTGAACATAATATCCAACATGACCGTTTCCAAAATGCTCCTAAGCCCTCTAGCACCTGTTGCCTTCTTTTTAGCAAGGCCAACAATTTCTTTAAGAGCATCATTTGTGAACTCCAATTCTGAGCCTTCCATGCGAAATAGCTTTTGAAATTGCTTGATTATAGCATTTTTTGGTTCCATAAGAACTCTCAACAATTCATCCTCTGAGAGTTCCGCCAAAGAACTTATAACAGGTAATCTACCGACCATTTCAGGAATCATGCCAAATTTTACCAAGTCGTCACTTGTTACTTCTGATAATACCTTATTGTCTTCTTTTTTGTCAATACCACTACTAAAACCAATCTGACTTTTGCCTATTCTTCTCTTAATAATGTCCTTTAATCCAACAAAAGCACCACCACAAATAAATAAAATGTTAGTTGTATCGACGGCAATGTATTTATGTTCTGGATGTTTTCGTCCACCACCAGGAGGAACATTGGCAATAGTTCCTTCAAGTATCTTCAATAATGCCTGCTGCACACCTTCGCCACTTACATCTCTGGTGATAGAAACATTACCCTGTGTTTTAGCAATTTTATCAATTTCGTCGATGTAGATGATACCTTTTTGCGCCAAATCAGGACGCATACCAGCAGAATGGAGCAACTTTAACAATAAACTTTCAACGTCTTCGCCAACATAACCAGCCTCCGTCAAAACAGTAGCATCACCAATAGCAAAAGGGACATTGAGCATCCTTGCCAATGTTTTCGCCAATAAAGTTTTGCCTGTTCCTGTATCGCCAACAAGTAAAACATTGCTCTTATCTATTTCTGTTGTGTCATCTTCGATGTGCGGAGACAACAATCTTTTGTAGTGGTTGTAAACGGCGACTGAGAGAACTTTTTTAGCATGATCTTGGCCGATAACATATTGGTCAAGATAAGAAACTATTTGCTTTGGAGATGGAACCTGAATAACCTCTTCTATTGGTTGAGGAATATGCTCTTGAGTATGCTCTTGTTTCAATCGCTCAATGAATCTTATTGAACACTCAGCGCATATTGCGTTCCTTGGAGATTTGCCCTCAAGCATAACTCCGACTTGTTCTGCGGGGCGGCCACAGAAGCCACAAACAGATGTCTTTTTTTGTCGTGCCATAGTTATTTCCTAAATTGTAGAATAATCTTGCATTTTGTCAATATCACTGTAAGATAGTATGAAAGGAGGCAAATGATGGCTAAAAAATCAAAAAATACCAACTGTGGGTGTACTGGTCATCCGCTTGACCCAAATGACCCAAATACAGTTTTGTTTCGTGGACAACAGTGGAATGCCATTTGCGCATTAAAAGAAACTGTTCGTTTACTTGATAAAGACAAAGAAACCATAGATAGTTTATCAAAAGATGTCGAAACACACAAGGCTCTTTTGAAAGACCTTGAAGACATTATCTGTCCAATTTGTAATGATCCGGTGGGGTGTGATTGGGTTATAACTAAAGGAATGTTCTGTTGCATTACCTGTGCAAAAAACACCAACCCTCATATTTAATTCCATTCCAACTTTCTTCCTGTCAAATCACTTAACTTTTGGATTTGATCTTTGTAGAAATTTGACACTTCTTTTTTGTCATTCACGTCAAATACCATATTATCAAAAGCCTTGTTGTATCTTTTAACAACTTTATCTTTATAGTTTGTTGGAAGATAATTCTTCTCAACTCCTATATGCCCGTATATCTCTTGAATAAACTTTGCTGGCTCTATAACCAAATCATCATAAAACATAACCTTCAATTGCTCTTTATCAAAATACCTCTGCCACAACTCTAGCTGATCCCCATACATGCCCTTGCTTTTTATAGAAAAACAATCAAGTTCTTTTTTTGGATAACCCTCTCTAAAAGCCTGCATAAATCCAACATCCTTCGGAATCTTCTCATAAAACAAATGATCCTTATAATGACTAAATGCTCTATCGGCTGGATTTCTAAATATGACAAACAATTTAGTATTAGGAAAATGAGTCTTTATAAATGCTGGTGCGTATGGAGTAGCAATATAATTTGGTGTAATTTCTCCAACTTTATAAGTATCTACTGCTGAAATTTTCTCAAGATACCTATCTAATGTTATCTTGAGTTTATTAACAAAGTGCATTTCTTTGACTTTTCTGCCGTGCATCCTTGGAAAGCCAATTTGTGGATGATTTCTTAATTGTTGATACACCCATGTTGTACCGCCTTTTTGGACTCCAATTCCTATAAAGCATGGATTTCGTTTATTCATACTATAATATATGAAAGCCGAAAAAAAAGTATTATGAAACACAACCATATTTTTATTCAATGCGCATCCTATAGAGATACCGAACTAAAACCAACTATAAAAAGCGCCCTAGATAACGCTGATAATCCTAGCAACGTATCCTTTGGAATTTGCCTACAGGGAGAATTAGGCGAAATCAAGAGAGACTTGCCAAGTAAATATGTCAAACAGTGCCGCACGGTATTCATACATCAAGAAGCCTCAAAAGGAATAGGCTATGCAAGACAAAAAGCACAAATGATGTTCGAGGAGGAAGAATACAGCCTTCAAATTGATAGTCACATGCGATTTATGCCAAGATGGGATACAATGTGCATCAATATGTTAAAAAAGTGTCCAAGCAAAAAACCACTCCTAACAGCATACCTCACAGATTACGCAATTGATGAAGAACCTGGGTGTTGGAGATTGGGTATAGAAGACTTCGATGAAGACGGGAACATTATTGTAACTGGCGTAGATGTAATTAAAAATGAAGTAAAGCCAGCATTGGGTATTTTAGTCTCTGGTCATTTTGTGTTCGCTAAATCAGAGTTATTCAAAGACGTTCCTGTAGACCCAAACATGCCTTTCCTGTACGAAGAAAGTCTATTTGCACCTAGAGCCTGGACGAATGGATGGGATATTTATTACCCGCACAAAGCGCCGCTACAGCACAAGTGGAATCGTTCTTATCGAAAGCTAAATTGGGATGATAGAGACACAACCGAAGAAGAAAACTATGGTAAACGTTTGTACAGACAATTAGTGGGTATTGAACCTGGATTTCACAACTTTGGTGTTTTTGGAATGGGTAATGCCCGCCCACTGGAAGATTATGAATTGTTTTCTGGTATAAACTTTAGGGAACTAACAATTACAGAAAATGCAAAACTTGGCTTGCCTAATCTTTAGGAAAAACAACTGTACCCTCAGCAACAATTGGTTCTGCCATAAAACTTCCAATACCAGTTCTACTTACTCTACAATCAGGAAATACAACTATAATTTGACCAACTTTACCATCTGGAGTTGTTATTGTTCCTGTTGCTGTAATTGCTACTGCTATCCTTGAAAATCCTCTACGAACAACTGGCTCTGGTGGTAAATCTACAGAAATCTTACTTCCATCACTCAATGTCCCAACTGCCGTAACAGCATCAACCATGAATGTTGTAAAGCCAGTTCTGTATACATTGCATTTTGGAAATGTGAGTTGAAAATCTGTGCTTTTTCCGTCAATAACAATTGAACCACTTGCATATAACTCTTGAGCTTCAAATATGCCAATACCTCTACGATAAACTGGCATTTGCGGACAATCAATTGTTATAGTTCCAGTCTTTTCTTGTGAAAAAACTTCACTAGGGCTAAAAGCACCTAAACACAAACATAAAAAAATAAATAAATTTTTCATTGAAATTTCCCTATTTCATAAAGTTATGGCCGTCAAAGACGGCCATACTACTCAATCGCCTAAGCAGTTGAGGGTGTATCAGTCAGGGGTAACTGCACTAGCTCCACCTTCCGCCTTGAAGGATTGAGTAATGCCTGCCCACAAACTTGCCGTGCCAAGAGTCCCACTTACTTCAAAAGTTCCAGTATCATTAACGTTACGGAATTGTGTGACTAAACGAATATCATTTCCATCACCAGCATTAGTGCCACGATCATGCAACAAAGTCCAATTTGTAGGCTTTTTGAATGTATCTATTGAAGAACCATTTACAGCAATAACACCATACAATAGTTCTTTATCTTGGCTAGTCATTGACAACATGCCAGAAGTAGCAAATGTAGCAGCAATTGTATTGTGTCCTGTTGCTACCTGATCTGCTGTATTGGTCTTTTCCACGTTCTTAAATTCGTCGGCCATTAGAATACGACGTGTTGAAGCTGGGTGTGTAATAGTGATAATAGCATTTTTGGCTATGCTATGAATACCAGCAACGTAGAATACTTTTACTGTATAATCTGTATTAAAAGTAACTGTAGCAGCAGGGGAATATGTATTTCCTAGAGAGTCTGCACAAGTTATGGTTCCAGTTGTTCCATAGTATAAGAAAGAAACTATCGCTATAAAATCGGTATCGCTATCATTGTGCTGGCCAGTAAGGACTGTTAAAGTAGTTGTTGTTTGAGTAACCAAACTTGTAATAATGTTATGGCCCAAACTGCGAGTATACTTTGCTGGGTTTTTATCTGGTATCTTTTTAGGTGCGCCCATCATTCCCATCATGCCCATGCCCATCATGTGAGCGGTTTGTTTTATATTCATTCTCATGCCCATGTGCCCTTTCTCTTTATCTTTTCGCATACTTCCCATATTGCCTTTACCCATGCTCATGCTTCCCATATTACCTTTACCCATGTTTGTCATATGATTTGCCTCTTGAATTATAGTATTTAGTGTCATCAATCCATTTTTCCATCCGGCGTGACATTGCATTTCAAAAATCCAAATGTATTAAGATTTCCAAAAGTTTTTTCACGATGACAATTTGCACATAAGACACAACACTTATTTATTTCATCACAACTAGATTGAATGGTACGGCATTGAGTTACATGTAATTTTTTATTATTTGGATCAATGTGATGAAAATCTAACATGACAGTAGTAAAATTTCCGTTCCATTGACATAAAGGATTAACACAGCCATAATAATTTTTAACAGCATCTTGAAAATTTCTACATTCTTTATATTTAACACTATTATTATTTTTTATTTTTTCTTGACATTTATTTCGATACACCTTTTGATATGCCTTTATTTCTTCCTCATTTTTTTTCCCATATTCTTTTTGATATT
>JBGPGB010000049.1:0-8397 GCA_041483595.1 Nitrosotalea sp. | reverse complement strand
GTAGAAGAAAAGAAAGTAGAAGAAAAGAAAGTAGAAGAAAAGAAGGCCCCTGAATCCAAGACGGAAAAGACGCCAAAGAAAGAATAAACTTGTAAAATTATTCTATTTGTGATAATTTAGTTGTTTTACTCGTTGTAACTATAATTCTATTTGATCTAAATTCAGATCAATCTTTACGCTTGCATCTGGTTCATCCCAATCAAGAACATTCTCTTTTGGTATGAATCCAAGTGGATCATACTTGTCAAAGCGTGTTTCCCCTTCTATTGAAGTAAGCAATACCACTTTGGAATTTTCACCTGCCGTTACTGACATGCTAACTCTTGTACTATCATCTCCAAAAATTCCACTTATTGTATTTACCATTGAGTTTAGAATTCCTACTGGAACCTTATTTCCGCCTACTACATACATTAGAGCACTCTTTATGCTATTTGGTGGCGCATCTTCGTATAACATCTTAATCGAATCTCTAAGGGATGTCTCTATATCTAGAATATCCTTACTAGTTGAGAGTATACTTGTTTCAAGTGGTAATGATGAGTTCTTTAGGGTGGATATTACGTGTAGAAGGGCAGAATTTGTTATGGTATTGCATACATCTGGAGTAATATCTGGATTGTTCTCAAGCAATGCATCATTGTCTATTATCACAGTACAATCTGAATTTGCTTTTAATCTCTTCAGCGAGACCCCTGAAAAGAATATTCTATCTTTCTCAAACTTGAATGGCATGATTCCAAAGGAAAGTATGCTTTTTCCTGATTCCTTACTAATCTGAGATACTACAGGAGCTAGAGCAGCACCAGATTTTCCTGCTAAATTGGCAATAATCATTATAGTAGAATATCCTTGTATCTTCTCTTCGATGGAGCCTCTTGCACCAAATGAAACACCTCTTATGAGGTATGTAGAGGGGTTTAGAACAGGACTAGTATTGATCAAAATCTTTGAAGTATCATAATTTAGATCTCTTGAGTCATGACTCACAAGGAGACAATCATAACCAAGTTTTTCCTTGATATTAATAGCAAGTCTACACGCTGCTCCACCTAAACCTATGACTAAAACTGGTTCTTGCATCTGAAATTCCATTACTCCCTCTTGCTTACCAAATTGATTAAAAAACATTGTTGCTTAGTTTTGATCTAAGATCGGATCTAAATTATTTAGCTCACTACAATGCCATTAAGCCCATTGGGTGTGGCCTCCGTAATCTTAACTCTGACATTCTGACCAAGTTTGACTTTACTATCCGTAACTATCTGCTTGTATGCAAAATTTCTTCCCTTTATGATCCCATTTGACACCTCGTCAAACAAAACTGCTCCCTTCCAACCTATCCATTCTTCATTTCTCTTTTGAGATATCTTCTTTGCAATGTCAAAGACTATCTTGCTTCTACGTTTGACTTCTGAAACATCGATTTGTTCCATTTTGGAAGCCTCGGTACCATACCTTGCGCTATATCTTGAGAGGTTTATGATGTCTGGCCTTGTCTCATTTATCAGATCAACAGTTTTGATAAAGTCCTCCTCTGTCTCAGTTGGAAATCCTACGATGATATCTGTAGCTATGGTAAACCTATCAAATCTCTTCCTAAACACAGAATCAGCTTCGTGAAATATCTTAGAAGTATGCCGTCTTTTCATATCTCTTAGAACTTTATCGCTACCGCTCTGAACTGGCATGTGGAGGAACTTGAAGACTCTGTCACTCATAAAACTCTCTACAAGTTTGTCTTTGATGCGTGGAAGGTACATCGGATTCATCATTCCTACTCGAACCATAAAGTCACACTCTATCTCGGATATGCTTTTTACAAGTTCAGGAAGGCTTGTTCCTATGTCAAAGCCATAACAACCATTATCAGTTGAGGTAAGCCATATCTCTACACAACCATCTTCTATCTCTTGTTTTACCTGTCTTACAACGTCACCCATTCTGTAGCTCTGTAAATCTCCTTTGGCTAATTTGGTTTGACAAAACGTACACTCGCTCATGCAACCACTTGCTATCTCAATAATTCCTACAGCTGGATTTAGTCTAACCTTTGGAATACCAACCTTGCTGACATCTGTATCAGCAATCTCTATTCTTTTTGTCCCATTTAATGTGGAATCAATCACTTCCAGAGTTTTTCCCAAAGAATTTGGTCCCAACAAACTTGCCTTTGGACTAAATTTTTCCACAGTGACCTGTTCTGCTTTGGGAAGGCATCCTGCAACAACAAGTGGTCTTGATTTTAGTCTCTTTATTCTATGAACCATCTTGTGCGCAGTTACATCTTTGACAGAACAGGTAACTATGACATTAAGATCAGAATCTTTTTCATTTTGTGCAAGAGTATGTCCTCCATTTACAATAAGTCCTGATATCATTTCAGAATCTGCAACACTTGCAGAACAACCATACGCCTCCACCCATATCCTTGCCATTGTTTATCCAAGTAACGCCTTTACTTCTTTCTCAGTCAACAATCCCTTTGAGAGTACAAGTTGTCTGATTGTTTTTCCTGTCTTCAGTGATTCTTTGAAGAGATCAGCAGAAACTTGATATCCGATCTTCGGAGTGAGAAGTGTTACTATAACTGGACTATTTTCTATGTACTGACTAAGTTTTGTCTTGTTTGCAGTCAATCCATCGATGAGATTCTTTGAAAATATTGGGACAAAATTCCTTAGCATGTCCATGGAATCTAAGACGGACTTTAACATCACTGGAAGCATCACATTGAGTTCAAACTGACCTGCTTGCGATGCAAGTGCTACCGTGGAATCCTTTCCAATTATGTCAAAGCAAATCATGTTCATACATTCTGCCAATGATGGGTTAACTTTACCTGGCATGATTGAAGAGCCAGCATGAACAGCAGGAATTCCAATTTCAGAGAGACCTGCAACTGGTCCTGACGCCATTAATCTAATATCATTTGAGATTCGTCCAAGTTCTAGTGCGAGATTTCTGAGAGTAGATGAGACTTTAGAAACTGCAAATCTACTTTCTAATCCAAATTGCATATCAGGTTCTGGTTTGAGTGGAAGTTTTGATATTCTTCCAAGCTCTGATATGACAAATACTCTGTATCCTTTTGGAGTATTTGCACCTGAACCTACTGCCGTTCCTCCCAATGCAACATGTTCTAATTCTTTTTTTGCATCAAAAATTGCATCACGCGCCTTTGCAATTGCTGAAGCATATGCAGCAAATTCGCTTCCGAGAGTTACAGGAAGTGCATCCATTAAATGGGTTCTTCCAATTTTTTTATAACTTGAAAATTCCTTTGCTTTTTTAATCAATGTCTTCACAAGTTCATCAAGGGCAGGGATGACTTGATTTACATCAAATAAAATTGCAATATGCATTGCAGTAGGGAAAGTATCATTGCTTGACTGTGACATGTTTACATGATCATTTGGATGAATGACTTCATAGTTTCCTTTTTTCTTTCCAATATTTTCTAATGCGATATTTGCAATTACTTCGTTTGTATTCATATTGAATGCTGTACCTGCCCCAGAGTTGATTGCCTCTACAACAAATTGATCAAGATGTTTTCCTTCCAAAATTTGATCACAAGCCTTGATGATCGCATTACCTATTTTTTTATCTAAAACTTTTACTTTCATATTTGTAACAGCAGCTGATCTTTTGATCATGACAAATGCCATGATGAGATAAGGATGAGATCTTTGACCGCTGACATGATATTGTTTGATAGCTCTAGCTGTAAAGGCCCCATAGTAAGCATCAATCGGAATCTCTACTTTTCCTAAAGAATCGGTATCAATTCTAAACTTCACGTCCAAACTAAAATTTATTTTCCTAATATGCATTCGCATTTTTAAAAATAACACCACAAGGGATGTGTTCTCAAAAACCTGAGAATTTCTCAAGAACCACTACAATAAGTTAATATATTTAGATTTGAACATTCGAAACGATGAACAGACGATACAGTATGATGTCTATTGCCGCAGTAGTGGCAGTAGCAGGATTATTGTTCGCAAGCACATATTCACAGACACAGATGACTGCAGCAAAACTGAGCATTCCTTCACAGGAATCAGATTTGCAACAGATCAGTGACATGGGTGGTCTCAAGTTACAAGTGCCATCAGCATTTGCACAGATTCCACTAGATCAAGTTGATAGCATGGCAAGCCAAGGACGTCATGTAGTAGATGTCAAGTTAACAGCTCAAAGTGTTGACTTGCCTATTATGGGCGGTGGTAAATATCACGCAATGACCTTTAATGGTCAAGTCCCGGCACCAACAGTAAGAGTTACACAAGGTGATATCATCAGAATGACTCTAACTGTACCATCAACTGAAGCTACACCTCATGGAAATGATATGCACGCATCTCAAATGTCTGCAGGAAACTTTGGCGCAGTCAAGCCAGGTGATTCAGTTACATATGCATACGTTGCAGAAGTACCTGGTACTTTCAAATATCACTGCTCTGGTGTTAATGTAGCTGCAATGGACCAGCACGTTCTTTCCGGCATGTACGGATTGACAATCGTTGATCCATTGAATGGATACAATCCAATGGTAGTTGACAAGACATATGTCCAAAACGGTCAAGTCTTAATCAAACACCAACGCTATGAGGCTGATGCAAAAGAGTTTGTCCTAGAGTACAATCAATTGTACTTGAGTGCAGACGGTAGCTATGACCAAACTGCAATGTTCTTACACAACACAACACAAACTGTTGTTAATGGATTTGCATTCGGTTATGTACCAAACGCAGACATCAACAAGTTGATCAAAGGTGATGCAAATAAGAACATCTTTGTTGCACAACCATGGAACTCTGCAGATTTGAAACAGTATCAATCACATCCATTGTTTGTTGATACTGGTGTTCACTACAGAATCTTTGTAGAAAACCAAGGTAACATGCCCGTTTTCTTCCACATCGTAGGTGAGATAATGGATCGTGTAGTACAAGGCAACCACGTACAAGCTCAGGGAACTGAGACTTGGTTAGTAGGTGGCTCACAAGGTGCAACTGTAGATCTTGTCTTTGACAACCCAGGTGTATATGTAGCAGTCAATCATGACTATGCAGCAATCTTTTCAGGTGCGGCCACAGTCTTTGTCGCAGGTGACCCATTCAAATTAGGATATGGTCCAGGTGACATGCCAAACCCATCTGACGCAGTACCTCCAATGGGCAAGAACTCTATTTCACAAAAGGAAGTAGTTCACTGTCTATGTACTGATGATCAAGCTGCAGCAATTGCGAAATCAATGAGCGGGTAAACCCTCAACCTTTTCTCTTTTTGTTTTTCAAATTCACACAATGATTATATTCTGTACTTGATGGTCTCCTTTTATGTCGATGAATCAATCTGTCTTAATTTGTGATCAGGTAGCACCAATTCTAAATGAAATTTTACAAAAAAATGGATTGAAAATTACCTATGAGCCGGAGATAACTCCTGACCAAATCAAAGAAAAAATTTCTAATTTTGATATTGTTGTGGTTCGAAGTAGGACAAAGATTTCAAAAGAAATGATAGACCGTGCTACTCGGTGTAAGATAATTGCACGTGTGGGGGTGGGTCTTGATAATATTGATGTAGATGCTGCCAAAGCAAAAAATATACGCGTCATAAATGCCGTAGAAGGGGCAATGAATGCAGTTGCAGAACTTGTTTTGGGATTGATGCTTTCAATGGCAAGAGAAATTCCTAGAGCAGATAGAGAGATACGAAACAGTAGATGGCTCAAAAAAGAACTCATGGGAATTGAACTATCAGGAAAATATCTGGGAATAGTTGGATTGGGAAACATAGGAAAAAGACTTGCAAAACTTGCACGAGGATTAAACATGAATATCATTGGTTTTGATGTGATGCCAATTGCTGATGACTTTGCACGTGATGTGGGGCTAATCAAGGCAGACATTGATACATTAATTTCAAACGCAGACTTCATTTCATTCCATGTTCCTTTAACTGATGATACTTATCATCTAGTAAATGCCAAAAGAATTTCTACGATGAAAAAGACGGCATTTATAATTAATACATCCAGGGGAGAAATAATTGATGAAGATGCGTTACATGATGCCCTAAAAGAGGGAAAGATCGCCGGAGCCGCGCTGGATGTATTTGAAAAGGAACCTGCAGTTGGCAACAAACTTACAACACTTCCAAATGTAGTATGTACTCCACACATTGGTGCTCAAACAAAAGAAGCTCAAACACTTGCCGCAAATGTTATAGGTGAAAAAATAATAATGATTCTTCGTGGCGCAATTTAGTTGGGACAATTGAAACTCACTCTACTATTACTTTTAATTTTAACCGTATCATTTACTTCGGCATTTGCTGATAGCTCTGGTGATCTAACTGTTGCATCGGGAAAAACCTTTCAAATTCATTATGAGGCAAAAGATTCTCAAGTTCAAAATGTTCAGGTCAATAAAGATAGTCTAAGTCTTGTTTTTTCAGTACAAGCAACAAGCCAAAATGCAACTCTCCAAGTTACTTTACCTAGAGAATTGATTGATGCTACAAAGAATGATGGATCTGATGATACATTCATAGTTTTAGTTGATGGAGTGTTTGCAGCTGAAACAGAAAGTAATCCATCTTCTTTGACTAGGACAATACTGATACCATTAACATCTGACAGTAAAGAAGTTGAAATTATAGGAACACATCTTGGAACAACAACCATAACACCCCTGAAAAATAACACCCAATCTACTCCATCAATAACACCAGAAAAGCCTGCTGAACAGAAAGCGGGTAATGTCACTAGCCAACAAAACCAAAGTCAGCCAATACAACCACAGACACCATCTGTAGTTCCTCAAACAAATTCAACCCAGGAGAATATCTTACAAAAAATTTCTTCATTTTTGAACTTTAAGTCTGGCTATTTGCCTATTGATCTAAGTAAAAGACAGATTGTAGATTATTCCGTAATTGCAGCCGTTGTATTGGTCATAATTATTGTAATTGCTTCTTCTATTAGATCAAAAAATAAAAAACCAAACAAGAAAGTAACTTAGACTAAGATAATTCCCTTTTGAATCAAATATTGTATGCTTGAGCCGAATTCATTATCTGATATGAAATCATCTGACCACCATTTTGCATTATTTTTAAACCACTGTGGAAGGTGTATTTCATTTGTCTGATTCTTGTAATTTGGAACTTTGATTATGTCATTGTTTATTAATTCACGAATTAATCCTGCGTAGTCTTTATCGGTTGGTGATCCTCCTTGCCATGTTTTTACAACTGTTTTAAACTCCGTTGGGATGGCAATTCTTCCTGAATCTATTAGATCAAAAGAAACATTGGCCTTGGAGCCTGAATATTCTGCATCTATCTGATAAGTTCCTGGACTAAAAGTTGTTTTGTAAAAAGGAAATGGTGTAGTTATTGTACTATTCAATTCTGATATTGGCAGGTTGATAGGAGCACTAGATTTCCCAGAACTATCAACTATGTGTAATGTAATTTGATTTCCAGCTAATTCTGATACCTGAAAGGTGATGGAAAGCAAGTCGCCATATTCGTAAACCGGTTTGCTGGTGGATATCTTAAGAGATGGAGTTGCAAAACTGTACTGTAAACCAAGGGATAACATTCCTATTACAACAAGTATCAGAATATTTTTTGACCAATTCATGGAGATTAAGAAAAATCAATTTCATAAATAGTCTTCCGTGAAATTGGAACTAATTTACTGACTAGAGTCCTCTAATTTTCTAACAGAATATAAAGGGTAAATCTGTAGTGCCGAGTATGCCTAGTAGCCAAGATCAAGTCTGGATAAAGATGTGGAAAGAAAATTCACCAGAGCTTAGAGCAAAGGCTGTAGAATGGAGAAAACAGAATGCTCTAGTACGCGTTGACAGACCAAGCAGGATCCAAAGGGCTAGAAGACTAGGATATAAAGCAAAACAAGGTATTGTTGTAGTAAGAATGCGGGTGGGTAAAGGTAACATGCGCAAGAAAAGACCAGTTGCGGGAAGAAGACCAAAACACCTCGGTGTTCTTAGAATAAAACCTGCACTTAGCATGCAAAGAGTTGCAGAGCGCAGAGTGTTGGAAAGATTTCCTAACATGAATCTTCTTGGCTCATATTATCTTCATCAAGACGGTTTGTATCTTTGGTATGAAATAATACTTGCAGATATTGCACATCCCAGAATTATAAAAGATAAAGAGATACGTGGTAAACTAGCTGCTCTGAAAAATTGAGAACTCAGATTTTCTTATCTTTTATTATATTACTTGGGTTGTTATCAGCACCAGCTTTTGCACAACAGGTCACATCTCATAAAAGTATTGATTCTCCTGGAATAAAATGGGAATGGAAGATTAAAGCCGAAAATTATACCTTTGACGTTATTACAGTCT
>JBGPGB010000048.1:0-8525 GCA_041483595.1 Nitrosotalea sp. | reverse complement strand
TCTCCTGTAATTTTTTGTATTGCATTAATTGATGCGTCCACTGGACCTACACCATAGTCTGTACTGATAAAGTCTTTACCTTCAATGTTTAGTTTTACAAATGCATATGGCATATTTCCCATACCTGTTGACACTGAAAAACCTACAAGGTGAACTAGTCTTTTCAATCCTTGTTGTTGCATGACTTCTCCAGTAATTCCAAGAAGCTCAACATCCGTTACATGTTTTCCTAGATCTCCAAGCTTTTTTATTCTCTCTAAAATTTCATGAGTTTGTTCTTTTGAAGGCTGAATGCCATACTCTTCAAGCATAGCTGCAACTCCATGTGCTCCTGCATGTTTTCCTACCTGGAACCATCTTGTTCTACCTACAAGCTCAGGACTGATTGGCTCATAGGTCAATGGATTACTCAACACTCCATGGGTATGAATTCCTGACTCATGACCAAATGCATTATCACCAACAATTGCCTTGTTTGGCTGAACATGGACTCCTACTATCTTTGAGATGAATCTTGAGGTATCGTAAAGAAGTTTGGTATTGATGTTAGTCTCATATTTTTTATCAAATTGGAGACATTGCAATCCCATTACCAACTCTTCTAAAGATGCATTACCAGCTCTCTCACCAATTCCGTTCACTGTAACATGTGCACATTGTGCACCCGCCTGTATTGCAGATATCGCATTTGCTACTGCTAGACCAAAATCATTGTGACAGTGAACACTTACTGGCAAATGAGTTGCCTCAATCGTATCCTTTGTAATTTCAGCAATATATTGCGGAGTAGAATATCCAACTGTATCTGGTATGTCTAATCTGTCAGCACCTGCTTCAGTTACTGCCTTGAATACTTTTTTTAGAAATTCTCTGTCAGTTCTTGTGGCATCTTCTGCTGAAAATTCAACTTGTAAACCTAAAGACTTGGCATATTGAACTGCTTCTACTGCTTTTTCTAATGCTTGCTCTCTAGTTATTTTTAGCTTGTATTTGAGATGGATATCTGAAGTCGCAATAAATGTATGAATGTACTTTAGCCCAACTGCTGCAGCTGCATCGATATCTTTTTTCTCAGTTCTTGCTAGTCCACAGATCTCTGCCTTAAAGCCAGCTCTTGTTATGGATTTGATGGCTACCATCTCTCCTTCTGAAATAATTGGAAAACCAGCTTCGATTACATCTACACCTAGTTCATCTAATTTTTGTGCTATTGCAAGTTTTTGGTCTGGAGTCAAGGCAACACCTGGTGTTTGTTCTCCGTCTCTTAGTGTGGTATCAAAAATTCTAATCTTCATTTGCTTGTCCTCTTGCTAATGCACATATTCCAGTTCTTGCCATTTCGAGTATGCCATACCCTTTGACAAGATCTTCTAGGGCATTAATTCTGTCTGGAGTTGCAGTAATCTCTAATATTATGGAAGATTTTCTAACATCATGAACGTCGCACTTGAAGGCGTTTGCAAGGTCTGTTATTTCCTTGATGTCGGTTGGTTTTGATACTTTAATCTTCATCATGACAAGCTCTCTGTATACACTCTTCTGCTCGTCTAATAGTTTTACTTCTATTGTATCAATCAACTTGTCTAATTGCTTTATTATTTGATTTAGTTGTTTTTCATCTGCCTCTGTAGTGATTGTCATTCTAGAGACTTCGGGATTTTCAGTTATTCCCACAGATATGCTATCAATGTTGTAGTTTCTTGATCTAAACAAGTTTGTAATCTTGAACAAGACCCCTGGCTTGTTTTCCACTAGGACAGAAATTATCGACCACATGTTATTCCTCTATGATGGTAAAATCATATCCTTGAGAGATGTTCCTGGGGCAACAAATGGCAATACGTCTTCTTGTGGGTCAATTGGTATGTCTATTACTGTTGTAATATTACTCTTCAAAGCTGTCTGGACTGCTTTTCCAATTTCATCAAGCGTAGTAGCCCGTATTCCTTGTGCACCGTATGCCTCTGCTACTTTTACATAATCTGGACAATTCTTGAGGTCCACTCCTATCATCCTCCTATCATAAAATGTTCTTTGCCATTGTGCTACCATACCTAGTGTGAAATTGTTTAGCAAGAATACTATGACAGGCAAGTCCTCTAACACGGATACCGCAAGTGAATTTTCTGTCATGTTGAAACTTCCTTCTCCAGCAATATCTAGAACTGGAACATCTGGTCTTGCTGCTTTTGCTCCTATTGCTGCTGGGAATCCCCAACCCATAGTTCCAAGACCTGTAGAGCTAAAGAACGTACCTGGGTGTATCACATCAAAGAATAATGACGCCCACATCTGATGCTGTCCCACTTCAGTAGTAACAATTGATTGAGCAGGAAGAACTTCTCTTAATTTTTTGAGAACTTTAGAAGCTGCTAAAGGATGTGGATGAATCTTGAGATTTTCTCTATAGTAATCTTTTGTTTCCTTTACTCTCTTAGCCCACGCACTTTCTCCATTTCGCTTGATTGCCCTTTGAATTAGCATTTTTACCATGATTCTAAGTGAAGTCTTTACATCTCCTACTACTGCAACATTAGTGGTTTGATTTTTTCCTATCTCTGCAGGATCTACATCCATATGTATTATTTTCAAATTCCTTTCAAATTCCTCAAATGTACCAACTGACCTATCTGAAAATCTAGAACCACATGCTAGTACACAGTCAGCTTCTGTCATCAACTTGTTTGCTTCTGCATGACCATGCATTCCTATTGGTCCAAGTGAGAGTGGGTGGTTCTCTGGAAATGATCCTTTTCCTTTGAAAGTTGTCACAACTGGAATCATGAGTAACTCTGCAATTGATTGAAGTTCTGCAAATGCGCTTGAAATTATGACTCCTCCACCGGCAAGAATAATTGGTCTTTCGGCAGATAGTAACATGTCTGTTGCTCTCTCAATTTTTCCTACATCAGGATCTACCCATGGATGGTATCCCCTAATTTTAACTTCAGAAGGAAAATGTATCTCTGCCTCATTTTGTTGGACATCTTTTGGAATGTCTATCAAGACAGGACCTGGTCTTCCAGTAGACGCAATGTAAAATGCTTTCTTTACTACTTCTGGAATTTCGTTTGGGCTCATTGGCTGAAATGCATATTTTACTATAGGATTTGTAATTCCAATGATGTCACTTTCTTGAAATGCGTCACGTCCAATCATTTTTGAAGGAACTTGGCCTGTGATTGCCACCATTGGAGCCGAGTCAGCTTGAGCTGTTGCAATTCCTGTAACAATATTTGTTGCACCTGGACCAGATGTTGCAAAACATACTCCTGGTCTTCTACTTACTCTTCCATAGCCGTCTGCCATGTGTGAAGCAGATTGTTCATGCCTTACCAAAACATGACGAATGTTACTTTTATAAAGTTCATCATAAATTGGCAAGTTTGCACCTCCCGGTAGTCCGAAGGCAATATCCACGCCCTCTTTTTCCAAAGCTATCATCAAAGACCTAGCACCTGAAATTTTTTCCATAATTTTCTATCTCCGAAAATCGCTGTGTTTTACAGCACAACCTCGACTAGCAACAAAATACTTGAAATGCTTGTCGAATCTACTTTTTTCATACTTATCTATGTTTTTTCACCTAAAATTATTAATAAGTATTGTGGCACTGGTTGGATTTTATAGAATTAAATCGTTCAAAATTTAATTTTATTACAAAAGTGGGGCAAAATTAAGACCATGATTGTACCCTAGTCGCCTCGGACTACTGCCTTCTTGGCTTTTAAATCAGGTTTCATTTTGATAATTTAAAGCAACTATAAATTATAGCCTCTTAATTTTTATATAGTGTTTAAGAAAATTTCAAGTAATATTTTACCTACAATCGTTGTTGCAAGTAAAGGCGGTAAATATTGACACCTCTTAATATTGCAGTAATTGTCAAGTTAGAACCCGATTTCTCTGAAGGAAACGTAAGTTACAATCCAGATGGAACCCTTAATCGAGCTGAGACCAAGAATATACTGGGTCCTCACAGTGCACTGGCTGCAAGTGCTGCATTTTACTCAAAGGTGAGATATGGAGCAAAAATCTCAATAGGAACAATGGGTCCTCCAAATGCGGATTTAATCCTTCAGAATGCACAGCAGATATCTGATGCAGACGAAATTTATCTTTTCAGTGATCGAATTTTTGCAGGTGCTGATACTCTTGGGACTGCCGAATTACTAAAAACTGGAATCCAAAAAATGCAAGGGAGTATGGATTTAGTATTTTCAGGACATAGGGCTTCCGATGGAGAGACTGGTCAAGTTGGACCACAGACTGCATGGAAACTTGGGTTTACATTTCTTGGCAATGTTATTGACTATGAAGTAGACCTGGAAAATAGAACTGTAAGGGCCAAACGCTCGATTAGACTTCAGGGATTTTATGATGTCATAGAAGAAGTGGAGGCCCCCCTGCCAGTCTTTATCGCTATTGATCCTTCCTACAAACCTGTCTTCAATACTGCTTCACAGAGACTTGCCTGTGAAAAATATAAAAAAGAGGCAAATGATCGAGCGCAAAATTTCAAACAATATATGAAAGTTCTCAATGCGGAGCAACTTGGAGCAGACCCAAAACTCATAGGATTAGCTGGTTCTCCAACTATAGTATACAAGGTTGAGAAGATACCAAAAGGAAAAGCTGGTAGACAGGCAGAGGTGGTTGATGGTTCTAGTAAGGAACAGATGGGAAAAGTTGTTGCCAGGTTACGTCAAGCATTATCTACAATGGTGATAAAATGACTGATGGTGATTATAGGCATCTATATGTTGTAATGGAACAGGAAGAAGGTAGGCTAGTTCCAGTCAGTCTTGAGATGCTCTGTGAAGCTAGGAGACTCATGGATGATTTTAATAGTAAATATTCTTCTAACGAAAAAGTTGTTGCTCTGCTTCTAGGAGATGGTGTTAAGGAAATCTCAAAAAGTCTGATTGAACACGGTGCAGATGTTGTAATCCTTGCCGATAATCCTGAGCTGCGATATGTGAGAAATACAATTTACACCAAGTTGATTGCCCAGATTGTGACAGACAAAGATGTAGCGGCAAAAGTTGAGTCAGTTGATACTGGTACCTTTAAAAAACCTCGCTACATGTTCTTTGCAGCAGATAGTGTTGGAAGACATCTCTCTTCTACTGTAATGGCAGAGCTAGATTCTGGCCTTGCATCAGACATAAACAAGCTTGTCATAGAGGATCTTCCGTTAACCCACCAAATTAAAACAGCCGGCAAGCCTCTAGTGTATGAAAAAACGCTGGAAATGTACCGGCCTGATTTTTCAGGCTTTTTGTGGACTACAATTCTCTGCCTTGATAATAGAAATCCAACTATTGAAAGAGATTATCATCCACAAGCATGCAGTATAATACCTGGAGTTTTTGAACTCAAGGAAGCTGATTCTAATCGAAATGGAAAGATAATCGAGTATTCTCCAAGATTCGAAGAAAAAGATCTAAGGGTTAAGGTACTTGATCGTAAAATTATAAAAAGCGAGGTTGATTTTGATGCCTGCAAAACAATTGTGAGTTTTGGTCGAGGAATCAAGGATGCTCCAGAAGAAAATGTCAAACTAGTAGAAGAACTTGCATCGGAGTTGGAAGCAGAGATAGGAATATCTCTGCCATTATCAAAAAGGCCCATTTCAATCAATCAAACAGTTGATTCGAAATATTTTGTACCCGATAGAGTGATTGGCAGTAGTGGAAGAAAGGTTAGTCCCAAGTTGTACATTGCAGTGGGTATTAGTGGAGCTATACAGCATGTGACTGGTATGAAAGATTCTGAGTTCGTTCTTGCAATTAATCCTGATGAAAACTCTCCCATAAAAGACGAATGTGATATATTTATCAAAGGCAGGATGGAAGATGTACTCCCGCTATTGCTTGAAAATCTTAAAACACAAAAAAAGGCCGTCTCAGCATAGGTGATGGGTATTGGAAAAGTATGATGTAGTAATTGTTGGTGGAGGCTCTTCTGGACTTGCAGCTCTGAAGCAGTTATCAAACCGAGGTAAACAAGCAATTCTTTTGGAATCTGGCAGTAAGGTTGGTTCAAAGAGTGTTTCAGGAGGGATACTTTACTCAAAAAAACCCAAGAAAGGAAAAGTAAACAATGTTGAAGATATTTATGAAAATTTTCTTAGTGATGCACCTGTAGAGAGAAAAATCACGAAATACATTTTGCATTCTACTTCAAAGGATAAGGTCTTTACAATGGATTTGACATCGGCTCATGAGTATGAGGCCAACTTTGGGTACTCTGTTCTTATGAATAAATTAAACAAATGGTTTGCAGACCAAGCAAACGAGAGCGCTCAAAAATACGGTGGAGGAATCATACCGGGAGTACATGTCCGAGACATCCAATTCGATGGTGACAAGACGATAATCTATACTGATGAACTCGAAGAGATTGAGGCAAGGGCCGTTATTGCAGCTGATGGAGTTAATTCTGAAATTGCACAGATTACCAGGGCAAGATCAAAATTCTCACCAAGCGAATTATATCAGGGTGTTAAAGTGGTGGTGAAATTACCAGAGGATATAATCAATGAAAGGTTTGGAGTTAGCTCAGAAGATGGTGCAGCTCATCTATTTGCAGGAGATATTACTTTAAATCACATAGGTGGAGGATTTGTCTACACCAATCAAAATACCTTGTCAGTTGGAGGAGTTTATCATCTGGACTCCTTACTTGAAAATCCAATCGAGCCCTATGAGATGATAAATGCTCTACTGAAAAACCCAATGATAAGTGAATTTATCAAAGATGAAGTACCTGTAAAAAAGGAAATCGACAAGAATCTATCAAAGGAAGAACAAATTCGAATTCGCTTTGCAACAGCTAAACTGATAAAGTCATGGCAGGAAACAAGGGACGCAGTTCATTCTTCAAGTGGCAGGGAAAGACTAGTCAAAAGTGGAAAATATGCATCTGAAGATGAAATAAGATCACAGTTATCTTCACTTCAAAGCCAAATGGCCGACAAGTATGGAGTTACATTTGAGACAGATTATGTTGAAGTGGAATATAGTGCAAAGCTCGTTCCAGATGGAAAACGTGGCAGAATGACAAAGCCCTACTTCAAGAATGTCTTATTCACAGGCGATGCAGCTGGGAGAGGAATCTTCATTGGACCAAAAATAGAAGGTCTTAACGTCGGAATTGATGATGCAGTAAGAGCTGCAAATGCTATTGCAGACGCCCTAGATAAAAATATCTTGTCTCAAGACCATCTTGGAAAATCATATTCCGACTCTATAGAAGAAAGTCACTATACTAGAGATATGAAAGAGATAGACAAGGATTACCTAAAGATTTTCCTAGATGCCGCAAAAGATATTCCAAGAGATATCATAAGTTCAAAATATGGTGTGATTATGAAACTAATGTCCAGTAATACTCTGAGGGGTTTTGCGGTAGGATTTGCCAATATTCTAGGATATGAAAAATTATTGCCACTAGTCGAGTCAGAAGAGACCTATGTCAAAGTTCCAATGGAATTAGCCGATAGATTGGGTGAGACGATTTCTTCTTCTTATACCCCAAGTATTCCATCTATTGCTCAACGAATTGGAAAACTAAATTTTAACGACGATAATGCCTCCCACATCAAGGTAATAAAAACAACCAGTGATTTTATGAAAAAAATGGTGACACTGTGTCCAACAAGATGTTACTCTATAGAAAATGATAAAGTGATGATACAGCATGAAGAGTGCATCGAATGTGGGACATGTTCAGAAGAGACAGATTGGAAACATACACGTGGAGAAAAGGGAATAAACTATCAATACGGTTAAAACAAAAATCCACTATATTTTTTATTATCTATTGGATTTTTTTTAGATTAGATCCTATACGTCAAGTAAGATAGAATTTATCGAGTTATCAAGTCAGGTGTGTTTTTTTCTATTTTTCCTAGTCGTTCATACGCCTCTCTAATACCTTCATAAAAATCAGACATTGGGGGGCTCAGCATTGTGTAAGCCAGGTAAAAGTCTTCAGCCTCTCTTACATACCGCTTTATTTTTTCATTCCCTGGGACTTTGACAATGAATCTCATATTGTTCAATCTATCTGCCAGTTTAATCACCTTCACATCGTAGTCTGATTTTAATAAAACGTTGCAATAATCATGAAACCTTTCAAATTCGCGCTCTTTATCACTAGAACCTTGGTACAATTCTAATGGCTTTGTCTTTAGAGTTGTAGCCACCTTGTTGACATAATAGCCAAATCTATGCTCAAAGTAAGCATCAAAACCATATGCCTTTGAAGTATACAGATCCAAAATCCGTTCATCATCTTCCAGTACATCATGTAACATGGCAGAAACTATCTGAATGCCAGCCACAGGTCTATTTGCCAACCTATAATGTCTTATTACATCCATTGTGACTGGCCAAATGTGAGTTTCAAGAAAGGATGAAGTGCCGTCCTCCCGTTTTACCCCCGAATGTGCTTCTTTTGCCAACTCTATTGCACTTTCAACAAAATTAGATACATGGAGATTGGCTTCTTTTTCAATA
>JBGPGB010000047.1:0-8585 GCA_041483595.1 Nitrosotalea sp. | reverse complement strand
TAACCTAATTTTATTTGAGAATTGATTGTTGATGTTAGACAACTTGAATTACACTGTCCACCATAATATGCATAAAATTTATTTTTGGAATATGCTGATGCTGTGAAAACTGGAATGATCACAACTGCTTTTTTTGTATCATTTTGTACCGAGACTTGGTCAAGTTTTTCTTTTGTAACTTTGGATACAAAATTATCATTTAATTCCATCATTCCATTTTTAATCAGATATTCAATTCCACGAAGAAACTCATCGTCTTGAATATTATTCTGGCTCCAAGCGTATGCAATCTTTTTTACTGAATCTGTCACTGACTGACCTTCTAATCCCTCTACAAGGTCTGTTACTGGAAGAATTCGGTTTTCTACAAGCCATGTCATCCCATTGACGAAATCATCATCTGAAATCTGACCTTGAGACCACCATAATGCATCATGTTTGATCCACCGTGGTGCCAAGTTTATTCCGTTATCTGCTTCTGCTTTGCCAAGTGATGTAAATAAGATTAATGCAAGAGAAGTTACAATGATTGCTGTTACGACATATGTAATTATTTGAAAAGGACTTGCACTCATGTATACCACTTTAAAATCTTATTTTTACTGACTGTGCAACTTCTACTACCTTTTGACATTTTTCAATTGCTGTATAATGTGATAAATTTGCTCGTCTATCTATGGAAGATATTATTGCACCTTGTCTACCAAAATCCATTGTCACACGTAAAATGTCTGAAATTATGCCCATCTCTGATCCACACTGTTATTTTAACATGTCATTCATTTCTAAAATTTGTATATCACATTTGAGGGACACTTGACTAAGTAAAAAAGATGAGTTTAAATTAGAAAAATAGAGATGGTTTCTCTACTTCTTCAATTCGGTCTGGTCTTTTTGCTCTCCATCTCCATCGCCATTAGGCCCTTCATTTGCACTGTTGTGGTCATCAGCTGTTTCTCCATCTTTCTGGTTGTCTGCCGCCGCATTGTCCGTAGTTTGTATCTCATTTGGACTATCCTGTTGGTCAACTGTTGTGGGTGTAATTGATGTAGTTGATTGAGCAAATACGTTACTTGTCATTCCAAATCCGATGGCTATTACTGCAATTGCCATGAGTGGAATTGCCAAGAGTATTTTCTTGCTTTTCATGTTGTGTCGTTTCACCTCGAAAATATGGATATCAAATTTTGTATATTATAATTGAGGAACATCTGACTAACTTTCATCAAGTTTACTAACCTGAAATTGAATATTGTAGCATCAACACTTAGCTGATTGTACCTATAACGTCATTACTCTTTATTATAGCAAATCTCTAGTGGTAGAAGGAGAAGACTGTTGCGACATGATAAAGATGAGGATGACTCTGAAAATAGAAAACGCATATACGATTACATTAAGAAAAACCCGGGAGCACATCTTCGAATGATTACAAGGGAATTAGAGATGGGCATGGGTGCAACTCAACATCATTTGGATATTTTAGAAAAATCAGGTAAAGTAAAATCTAGGAGAATCAACATCTATAGGCACTATTATGCGATTGAGGTACTAGACGCAGAACACAACATACTTGCCTTTTTGAGACAAGAAACAGCCATGGACATTCTCACATATCTAATGGAGCATCCTAAATCTACACAAAGCGATATAATAAATTTCAAGGGTTTTTCTGCACCTACCATAAGCTGGCACATGTCTAGACTTGAAGAGGCGGGCTTGATCAGTTCCATAAAAGATGGTAGAACCACGAGATATACTATAGTGAACATGCAAAGTATATCTGCTGCCCTTAAGACTTATCATCCAAATGTTTGGGATAAGATGTTGAGTAGATTTGCTGACCTCTTCTTACAGATTTCTTCCAAGACGGAGGAGAAGGATGCCTAATGTTACAGTATATCTTATTTGCAGTCACCGGCATGGCGGAAGTTGGGGGTGAAACACCAGATCTTCCAGAATCTCTAGATTTTGCAACAGGAATATTTGCAGCCTTTTTATTTGTGGTGTCGTTATTTGCATATAGACGCACCAAACTAACAAGACTGCTTTTTGTTAGTGCTGCCTTTGGACTTTATGCATTTCGGGCAATATTGCCTAGATTGGAAATTCTTCTCCCTACTGTGGAAGCAACTACCACTACTGCCATACTTTCATCAATTGGATTTGTGATTCTTGCGTTATTCTTTGTAGCAATTGTTAAAAAGAAATAGAAAACCTATCAAGAATAATAAAAACGGAAGAAAGATTCTAAAACAATAGCTAATTTATGAATTGGAACATTCTTTACTAAAACATACACAGGACGATAAGGATACTTAGTCAAGTGTACCTCAAATGTGATATACAAATTTTAGAGATTAACATTATGTCAAAACAACAGTATAGATCAGAGATAAACATGATTTGGGATATTTTACGTGTGACAATGGATTTTGGTAGACAAGGTGCAATAATATCTTCCATAGCTAGAAGAGCAAATCTATCACATTATACAGCAATTGAAAAATGTCAAAAGTTAGTAGATTTTGGATTGATGGAATCTGCAAGTGATAAGAGAAGTCGTACTTTTATCATTACAGAAAAAGGAATACAGTTTTTTCAAGAAATGCAAAAATTCATAGAAAAAAGCAACGAGATGAGAATCTATGGGCATCATTATGACCATGGTTGTGAAATTTGCATAGAAAGAGGAAATTGCGAATGTGTTGAATGTAGGCTTTCATAAAGCGCGGTCATGCCAGCTCTGTCCGTATAATCCTGTAGATTTATCGACAACAAGTAAAAATAGAATCACCTCATTTACGCGCAAAAAAGGCGATACAACTATCGTAATAGCTCACGATTATAGATGTATTTTCCTAGCTTAAACAATCTCAAAACTCACGTTTAAATCTAATTAATCACTAAAAATAGTATATTGAGTACACAGATGAATGCAGCTCGAAGGGGTGTTGCTACAGATGAGATGAAGGCAGTTGCAAGTGATGAAGATGTAACTTTGGAATGGCTAATCCCTAAGATTGCAAATGGCTCAATTATCATACCTCACAACAATGCTCGTTTACAAAAGATTAGGGTAGTTGGAATAGGAAAGGGTATGAAGACAAAAGTAAATGTAAACATTGGAAATTCAACATTAAACCAAAATCTTGAGGAAGAAGTCAAAAAAGCCCAAGTTGCAATAAAATATCATGCTGATACCATCATGGACCTAAGTGATGGAGGGGATGTAGGATTGTTTAGAAGGAGACTACTTGAAGTTGCACCAATTGCTTTTGGAACGGTACCTGTATACGAGGCATATAATTATGGAGTTGAGAAACACAAGAACCCTCTTGATATTACAGAAGATGATTTTCTCAATGCTTTTGAGCGTAACATAAAAGATGGAGTTGATTATACTACAATCCATTCTGGAATTACGAAGGATATCGCAAAACGTATTCTTGCAGTAAAAAGACACGCAGGAATAGTAAGTAAGGGAGGTACTATCACAGCCGCATGGATGCTAAAGTATGATAAGGAGAATCCATACTATGAGCACTTTGATTATCTTATAGAACTTGCAAGGAAATATGATGTTACTTTTAGTCTGGGTGATGCATTACGACCAGGATCTATCCTTGATTCTCATGATGAACTACAAGTACAAGAGATGATCAACATTTCAAGACTCGCTAAAATTGCACATGAAAAAGATGTACAGGTAATGGTTGAGGGACCAGGGCATGTCCCACTAAATGAAGTTGCAGCCAATGTCAGATTAGCCAAATCCCTGATTGGTGAAGTACCATATTATGTTCTTGGACCATTAGTAACAGATATTGCTTCAGGACATGATCATATAGCAAGTGCTATTGGTGCAGCAATTTCTGCAAGTGAAGGGGTGGATTTACTATGTTATCTTACCCCGGCAGAACATCTAGCATTACCAACCGTAGAAGACGTAAAGGCAGGACTTATCGCATACAGAATTGCAGCACATGCAGGGGATCTTGTCAAGCTTAGGGAAAAGGCCATCAAATGGGATATGGAAATGACCGAGGCAAGAAGGACGCTTAACTGGGAAAAGCAAATTGCATTATCCATTGATCCTGAAGAAGCATCTCGTATTCATGCAAGGACTGGACAACTTAAAGGAAATACAGTACCGTGTACAATGTGCGGTGGTGCCTGTGTTTATATCATGCTTCCACAACAGAGGTTTACCTCAACCCTAGCAGAAAAATTACAGCAGACTGGATAATACTTTTTCAAGGCTGGGTACTGTCTGAAACTTTGTCAACTCAGATAGATTTATCCACATATACTCTGAATTTTCCCAGTTTAATCTAATTCTTGGCTTTTTTACAGAAAACAAAAATGGAAAGATCAACCATTCATGATTTGTATATTGAGGCGAATCTATCCTGATTTGTGGTGCAGATCGAACTAGAGTAATTTGGTTTTCAGTAATGCTTGTTTCTTCAAATATTTCCTTCTTTGCTCTGTACAGTGGATCCTCATTACCTTCTATAATTCCGCTTACGCCTGCCCAAAACTCTTTCATAGTTCTCACTCTGTCACTTCGTTTTAGAATAAGATACTGACCCTCCTGAGTTAAAAAAGAAGTTACTATTTTGGTAGATTTCAATTATTTTTCTACGGAGTTTACCATTGTAACAAGCTTCTTGTATGATTCATCAAGATCTACGTTCTTGGCTAATCTTTCTTTGGCGCTTGAGATGTACTTTATCATCTCTTCTGTTTTATTCTCTTGAATCAAAATGAGCATCCTACCTATATCCTTCCAAAATTCTTCTGCATATCTTCTTATTTCAGGATTTGAGATTATCGTTTCAATAAGTTCTTGAGGTTCAGTCATTATGCCAGAAGTAAGAAACTTTTGAGCCTTGAAAGTAGTTCCTGCCATCTTTTCAACCAGAGAGAAATTTTCTTCTTTTGCAAATATGTTGGCAAGTGCCAAGTTCACTAGATGTGGCATTCCCAATACTATTGCTATTTTCTTGTCATGCTCTGCGGCATCTATCTGAACAAAATTTGCCTCCTCAAACAATGATTTTGCTACGGCCATCTCTTTTTTTGCATCTCGGATTGGAATTGATATTATATTTTGTCCTTTTAGTTTCTTAGTTCCAGGACCGAACATGGGATGAATGCAAATGGGGTTAACCTTGTCTGGTATCTTGGAAAGTGCTGCAGCAGTTTTTGTTTTAAGAGAAGAGATGTCTATCAGATAAGAATCTCGTTTCATCTCTTTTGCTATGAGTCTTATTGTCTCAGGTGTACGCTTTACAGGAATGCATAAAATGACATAATCAACTGTTAGAATAGCTCCTACCAGAGACTGTGCTTTTGTAACTAATTTATTCAATATCTCTTTTTCAGAGTCATATCCTATTATATCGAAATCCTTATCAAGAAAATATTTTGAGAACCATTTTCCCATTTGACCCTCTGCTCCAATTATGGCAATCTTCTTTTTCATTATTTTCTCCTCAACATGTCCTCTATTATTTGCATTCCCTGATTAAGTGTATCTTCTGGTTGGCAGGCTGATATCCTGATAAATCCCTGGTAGTTACCAAAACCCTCTCCTGGTGCTATTGCTACTCCTGTGTCTAAAAGTTTGTTTGTAAAATCCGCTGAATCAAAGTTCTCTTGTCTTACCTTGGCAAACAAGTACATGGCACCATCTGGCTCAACAAAGTCCAATTGCATGGTTCTTGCCTTTTTCAATATGGATTCTAATCTATCTTTGATAGTTTTAGTATTATCGGTTGTATCAGCTTCTAATGCCTTCATGGCAACATATTGGATTGGTTCTGATACATTTGTTAATGCAAGAGCCTGAAGCTTTGACATTTTTTCTATGATGTCAGGGCTTGATACTACATAACCAATTCTAAAGCCTGTCATGGCATGTGATTTTGAAAATGATTGTGTTATTATTGATTTATCGTATGCATAAGTGAGGACACTCTTCCATGGTTTGTTTGCATATGATGAATAAATCTCGTCACTTAAAACGTACAAATCATTCTTAACTGCCAAATCCATTATTTGATTTTGTAACTTTACTGGAAGAATCTTACCAGTTGGATTGTTTGGATAATTGAGAACTATCATCTTTGTATTCTGATTTATTGAGTTCTCAAGGTCTTCGATCTTAGGTTCCCATTTACCTTCAAGTGTAGTGTGAATAGTCCTAACCTTCACTCCTGAATTCAGGGCGTTATCTCGATACGCAGGCCAAGCTGGTTCTATTACTATGATCTCATTGCCAGGATTCAATAGGGTAGAAATTGCAAGAAATACCGAAAAGCGTGCTCCTGGGGAAACAAGAATATTATGAGATGAGGTTTTGACTCCAAATTTTTCTATGACATACTTTGAAAGAGCATCTCTAAACTCTAACATTCCTTTTGAATCTCCATATTTTGTATATCCCATATCATAAACTTTGGAAAGTGCATTTTTGACAATCTTTGGGGGAAGGAAATCAGGCTCTCCTACCTCCATGTGAATTATTTTCTTTCCATCTTTTTCCAATTTCTTTGCTTTCAAAAATACGGACAAGTGTGTATGTTTGTTTGAAGATTGAATTTTGACAGATTCATTTAATAGAAAATTTAGCATTATCATTGCAGCTTTTTCATCAAGTCCAATTTCTTTGCATAATAATACAACTCTTGTACGCAGCTGGTTTTCTCTTTCCTCATTTGTAACTCCTATGCCTAGATTATTTTTTAAATTACCAATTTCTTTTGCCACATCATTTCTTTCTTTGAGTAATCTTAGAATGTCAAACGTTATCCTGTCTATCTGGTCACGTAGCTTGTTAATGTCTGCCATTTCTTATCTAATGACTAAGGGAATAAAACCTGCTCTGATTGCATGGTCAGCGAGTACAACTGATACTAACGAGTCTACTACTGGAGGTGCACGAGGAACTACACATGGATCATGTCTTCCTTGGACTATCAAAGAAGTGGGTTTGTTTGTTTGAAGATCAACAGTTCGTTGTCTTTTTGATATTGAAGATGCTGGCTTGAATGCAACTCTCAAGACAATTGGCATCCCTGTGGAAATACCACCTAGGATTCCTCCAGCATTGTTAGTTTTGGTTAGGATTTTTCCATTTCTAATTAAAAATTCATCATTATTTTCTGAACCATGTAAAGCAGAACCCTGAAACCCAGAACCAAATTCCACCCCCTTTACAGCGGGTATTGAAAAAAGGGCTTTACTCAGATCTGATTCTAGGGAACCAAAAATTGGCTCACCAAGTCCTACCGGCAAATTTACTGTTATTGATTCTATAATGCCACCGACAGAATCACCACTTCTTCTTGCCAAAAGAATTGTTTCGCGCATCTTGACTGCAATTTTTGGGTCTGGGCATCTTACTTCATTATTGTAGACTAAATTTTTCATTCTTAGTGTTGCATGTTCTTTCATTTTCACATTTCCGACTTGACAAGTATAAGAAAAAGTCTCAATTCCTAAAGTTTTCAAAAGAAGTTTTCTTGCTATGGCTCCTGCCATAACAAATGTGGCCGTTAGTCTTCCTGAAAATCTACCACCTCCTCTAATATCATTAAATCCTTTGTACTTGATGTATGCTGGATAATCAGAATGACCAGGTCTTGGTTTTATTGTGAGATTCTCATAATCCCTTGAACGCTGATCCTTATTCCAAATGATCATTGTAATTGGCGCACCTGTGGTGTACCCACGGTATACTCCAGAAAGAATCTCTACTTTATCGTCCTCTTTTCTTTGGGTTGTGACGATTGATTGACCAGGTTTGCGTAAATCAAGCATAACCTGAATGTCTTTTTCTTCAATTTCTAATCCTGCTGGACAGCCATCTACTGTTGCACCTATGCATCTTCCATGACTTTCACCAAAACTTGTAAAAGCAAAACGCTGACCTATGGTGCTTGATGACATGATGAAATTTTCTTTTACATGTTTATAATCCTTCTAGGAAATGTGGTGCTTTTGGCTGAAATTATTAGAAAATCAAAGAGATAAAGTTTAAACTATTATGTTTGCTCCAATCTTCTTCATATCTTCCACAAATGTCGGATATGACACATCCACAGAATTAGGATCAGTGACAGTACAATTCCCAACAAACATGCCAGCAATAGAAAGAGCCATGAAGAGTCTGTGATCTTCGGAAGAATCTAGTTCTGCACTCTTTACAATTTTTGGAGCTTCTAGAATTAATCCATCTTCCTTCTCAGTAACACCAACTCCAATCTTTGCAAGCTCTTTTGCTAATATGGATATTCTATCTGTTTCCTTAAATCGAGCATGCTTTACATTGTAAAGATCAATTGGTTTTGATGTTTTAAGAGCTAGAATTGCCAACGGTGGAAGAAGGTCTGGATTATTTGAAAGATCGAATCTTCCTCCATTAAGAAGTTTTGGAGATCTCACAATTATTTTTTCCCCCATATCTATTTTCACTCCTAGTTTTTCTAAATATGATAATATTTCTCGATCTCCTTGAGGTAAATCTCCAATAGATGCCTCAATTGACATGTTTTCTCCAAGTAGTACTGCAGCAG
>JBGPGB010000046.1:0-8632 GCA_041483595.1 Nitrosotalea sp. | reverse complement strand
GAATCAATCAACAGTATTCCAGATCATTTACTAGAAGATTTCAATGAAAAATACAAATTGGGAATTCCATTAAATGATGAATTACGTGTTAGAAATTTTGAAGCAGAGGCTAAAAAACAGAATAAACAAGATGCGTTAAATTTCATTAAATGGTGGAAACAACAAAAACAATCTATAGAATCTACACCATTTGGTTCTGTATTAACTGTAAAACGAGACCTCAATACGCATCGAATAACTCAGAGTCCTGAAATTATTCAAGTAAGAGTAACAAATTCTATAAGAGCTGTAGCTTCTGTAGGGTGTTTTGATATTGATACACCTGAGGAAGTAATGAATAAACAACTGCAAGGAGAAAATCAAATAAAACTAGAAAAAACAAAACCAGGTGAATCCAATAATTCACAGTTAGATTTGTATTTTAAAGATCTTCAAGACATTAACGTTAAGGATGCGTGTGAGCTATTTTTACAAATAATGGAGAATCTAGTTTCAACCGCACAGAAAGAATACTGATTCTAGCAACCAACTAATGATCTTCTTATATGGTTTGGGTCACTCAATTGATAAAATGACATCAAAACAAGAACAACGTGCCTTATTGAAAGATTATTATCCCATTCTCCTAATTGCTGGTGTAATCCTACTTGTGCTAGCACTAGTTTTTTATTTTGAACCTGTGAAAGATGATGTTCAAGGAGCACAAACAGTGGAGGGTGTTGATCTAATACATTCTCGTACCTTCAATTTTACCAGTTTGAGTTTCAATTTTGTATCCTTCCATGGAATACAATATTTACAAATCAATTATGTTATTTATCAATTTAAAAATGATACTCCCTTTGCAATTATTATACTACCTTATCTTGGGACATTAGATAATTCTACTTCAAATGGTTGGCATTATGAATCTGTTCCATCCGTGAATTCTACTCTAATTTACAAATACTTTAGATTTAATGAAACTTCAAAATATAATGACGACCAAGGTAATCTGTACTTCTATTTTAAAAGTCCAATCGAATCAAAACAACATTACATCCATTCTATAAACATCCCGTTCAAACCTCCAGTTAACATATGGGAAAATATAACAAAAATATCAACTAGACCAGATTTATCGATAAATGGATGGCAATTCATAGAAACAAAAAATGTAACATTTACAGTTCCAAGTAATGCATCTGAGTTAAATCCTGTTCCTGATTATGGAAATTTACAATCGTATGACGATAAGTATAGGAATGTCCACACTACTGTCTTTCTTTGGAAAATACCTGAGGATAAAATTACTTTTCATGTAGATTATGTCTTACCTGAAGAAAGAAAAAAATTCGATGACTTTAGAAACTTGAGTTTAATTTTCTTTGGTACAAGCACCGCAATGTTAAGTGTGTTTGTAGGAGATTTAATCAAATTTCATAGGAGAAAGCCGAAAACCAACTTCAACTACATACAAACCGATGGAGATTCTAATACAAACGGGATAAGTAATAATAAGACTGAACAAGAACAACTTGGTTTACGGTTCAAAGTCAAAGCAAGTATCGCTATTGTGGGGGTAATGGTGCTTTTAGTATATTTTCTTTATTATGTTTCTTTGCTTCCATGCCCATCATCTTTGTTTACATTCTTATTTAAAAATCAAGAATGTGATCTTTCGAATATTTTAGGAGTGTCAATTTCTCTTATAGTGGCAGGAGTTTTTGCAATAATTCTGAGTTGGATATTTTACAACAAACAGAAAATCGATAGTAATAGAATAGAGCGATTGGCTAAAAAAGAACTTGATTTGACAGAACAACTTTCGCAAGTTAATCAGAGAATGAATGAATTGGAATTTGAACAAAGTAGACTAGATGGATGCAGGATTTTAATTAGGAACTTCAGAGAACTATCAGAAATTATTGAACTTATTAGGCCAAGAGAAGGAAAAGGACCTTTTAGGACAATCGGATTTCTAAATACTAGAGATGAAATTGTAAAAGATATTCGACAAGTAATTGACAGTATATCTCTTAGCCATGATCCTCATTTTTCACTTATACCCACAATTGAAGAATTATGTGTAATCGTACTAGGGATGCCTGATCGTAACACCGTAACAATAACAGATGAAGTGTTTGTAGTTCCACAAAATCTAGATTTCGATATGCTTGGTACCAAAATTAACGTGATGAAACAAACCCTCATTAATTTCCAACAAACAATTCTAGATAGAACCCGGTCTGACGTTGAAAGACCAGGTGGATCCTAAACTCAAATTGTAATACACAACAAAGGTGTCATCTCCATCAACAATATACTAGATTTCCGATAGAAGTTAATGAATAATTTTCTCGTGGTTTGTATTCAGATGATACATACACAATCTATTAGTCTAAAACGAAATTTAGAAAATCATGACAAGACGGTTTTTAGTAAGCGATGAAGTCGTGAAAAAAGTAATCCGCTTAAATTCCATCCTTGTAATTATAGCATTTCTGTCCATGGTCATGTCTGTTTATCGATTTCGAGGTCCCATGTTTGGACAATCTTGTGTTAATTGTCCGTATTGGGAATATCAGAATTGGTCTCAAATGCAATCAGGATCTGCATCTTTTTTTATTATAAGCCTAATGTTTTTAATTTTAATGTTTTATGGTCTATACAAAAGGGGACAAATAAAATCAAGAGGGGAAAGTCAAAGATACACTCCAAGACGAGGATGGGATGAAACTGAAAAGGAAGAAGTTAGAAGTAGACAAGATGGAAGATGTAACAAGTGCGGTAGACACCCACCCAGATGGGAATATCATCATCGAGATGGTAATCGTAGTAATGACAATCTTAGAAATTGCGAAGGACTGTGTCCTAACTGTCATTCTGTAAAAACTCATGATTGATAATTTTTCTAAATAAAAACGGAAACTTGTAGAAGTAGATTTTAATAATTGAAAATCGCATATATCGAGTTATGGATTTCGTAATCTTTGTTTAAAACCTTCTGGGGTTAGGACTCGTCATATCAGCTATTGGTGGAGCTGCGGTCATAATCCTCAAAGTCAAAAAATAATTCTAATAAAATTTAGAAGGTTTTTTGATGTATACTATGTTATCATATCAACAAAAAAATAACCAAATTCTGTATCTATCCCAATCTATCTTGATTTCAATCAAATTCATTAAATCTAAATTTTCTAATGTATTCAGTACAATCTTCTGAATTATGGACTGATAGTCAAAATAGAATTAAAGATTAGATTTAATAGATATAAAAAAAGATATAGATTAGATGCAACTCGCGCTCATTAGTGTAATACTTTCAGTATACTCTTGCTTGATAGAGATATAAATTAAGGAAGAGGGGGTTACGCATGACTCATCGAGTGGCAGTATTAGACAAGGATAATTGCCAGACAAAAAAATGTGGACTGGAGTGCATCAAATATTGTCCAGTAAATAAAATGGGAGAAGATTGTATTGTACTAAATGAAGAAACAGCTAAGGCTCAGATAGATGAAGATATTTGTAATGGATGTGGAATTTGTGTCAAGGTTTGTCCATTTGATGCTATAACAATTGTCAATCTAGCTGAGGAACTAAAATCTGACAAGATTCACCAGTATGGGCAGAATGAATTTAGACTATATAGGATTCCTAGTTTAAAGAAAGGCCAAGTTATGGGCCTATTGGGAAGAAATGGAATAGGGAAGAGTACTGTTGTAAACATTTTATCTGGAAACCTAAGACCAAATTTGGGAGATTTTACTTCGCCTCCAGAATGGAATCAGATTTTAAAACATTTTCAAGGTACTGAGCTTAAACCACATTTTGAAAAAATAGCAAATAATGAGTTAAAGGCATCAATAAAACCTCAACAGGTCTACAACCTAGCCAAGGTATTTGATGGTACTGCAAGAGAACTATTAGAAAAATATGATGAACGTGGAAAGACAAAAGAACTAGTACAACAACTTGGCTTGCAAAATTCTTTAGAAAATAAACTTACAGACCAGAGTGGAGGAGAATTGCAGAGAATTGCAGTAGCAGTTGCTGCATCAAGAGAATCAGATTTCTATTTCTTTGATGAACCATCATCGTATAATGATGTCTTTCAGAGAATAGGAGTTGCCAGAGTAATTCAAGACCTTGCTAAGATAGGCAAGAGTGTAATGGTAGTAGAACATGACTTGACTTTATTAGATTATCTTAGTGACTTTATCGAGATCCTTTATGGTGAGCCTGCAGCATATGGCATTGTAGCAAATATGCTCTCAACCAAAGTTGGAATCAACGTATTTTTGGATGGCTATCTTCCTAATGAGAATGTAAGGTTCAGAGATGTTGCATTCAAGTTTGATGCATCTGCGTCAACAGACGAATTTGTTACAATTGAGAATATTATCAATTATCCCAAACTAGAAAAAAGATTTGCAAATTTCTCTCTTTCAATTGAGGCAGGAAGGGTTAGAAAAAGTGAGGTTCTAGGTATAGTTGGCGCAAATGCATTAGGAAAAACAACCATGATGAAAATGATTGCAGGTGTTGAAAAACCTGACACAGGAAGCATAGAAAGTAAAGTAAAGATTGCCTACAAACCGCAATATCTAACAAATGACTATGATATTGACGTGATTACCCTTCTTGAAAAAGCACATGGCGGACAAATTCAAGAGACTCCAGAAGAGGAGATCATAGTCAATCCAATGAAGATAAAAAAACTATACAATAAATCTGTCAAGAATTTATCAGGAGGAGAACTTCAAAAAGTGGCAATCGGGGCATGCCTATTGCAGAAAGTTGATGTTTATGCACTTGATGAGCCTTCTGCATTTTTAGATGTTGAAGATAGAATAGCTGTTGCAAAACTAATTCAAAGATATGTAAGGTCATATGGTAAATCTGCAATTATAGTCGACCATGATATTCAACTCATGGATTTGATCTCTGATTCAATTGTAATTTTTCATGGAATTCCAGGAAGAGAAGGTAATGCAACAGGCCCAAAACCCAAAGTTGAGGGAATGAATGAATTTTTAAAATCTCTTGAAATGACGTATAGGAGAGATGAAACAAGTATGAGACCCAGAGTAAACAAGTTGGAAAGCAGATTAGATAGGGAACAAAAACAGTCTGGCAAGTTTTACTATAGAAATTGACAAAGATGTTAAAGCAGGCAATGGTAGGAATCCTCACAGAGGTGGAGGCAGCAGAGATGTATGGTGCCTTTGATCAAATAGGAAATATCATCATATTGAGAATTCCAGATTCTCTTTTACCCAAGAGGAAGATAATTGGCGAGGTACTTTTAGAGAAAGTTAAGACAGCAAAATCAGTATATTTTCAATCATCTCCTGTTGAAGGAGATTATAGAATAAGAAAGTTGGAGTTACTTGCAGGAGAGGACAAGACAGAAACTGAATACAAGGAACATGGCTGTAGGTTTAAAGTGGATGTGGAAAAAACCTTTTTTTCCCCTAGGCTTTCAACTGAACGAGAAAGAATTACAGAACTTGTCAGGGACGGTGAGATAATAATCAATATGTTTGGAGGTGTTGGGATGTTTTCCATTGTAGCTGCAAAGAAGAAAAAGTGTCACGTGTATAATATTGATATAAATCCAGATGCAGCCAGGCTATGCTCTGAGAATATACTAATAAACAAACTAAAAGGAACTATCGAATCCATTCAAGGAGACGCTGCAGAAATAATACAAGAAAAATTGCTTGAAACTGGAGATAGAATTCTAATGTTACTACCGGAAAGATCAGATGAGTTTCTAGATTCGGCCATAAGAGCAGCTAAGAAAAAAGCAACAATACACTACTATTGTCACATTCATGCAGAAAAGAAAGAATATGTTTCGTCTCTGGCATCACAGCATTTTGCAAGTGTTGTAAATGTTAAATCGGAAATTCTGGGGGCAAAAATAGTAAGACCGATAGGTCCAAGATTTTATCAAGCAGTTGTTGATGCTACAATATCGAAATAATTACTTGTCATCTGTTACTAGAGACGATGGAGATGGTCTTGAGGTTGCCATGTTGTATCCTATCCAAGAAATGACTCCAAGAATTCCCCCAACAGCCATCAGTACTGAGAGTTGTAATACTATAGGACTCCATTCAGAGAGCATCAATAAATATGCATAAAGAAAGAATCCTACAATTGCCAAGACAAAGATCATTTTTCCAATAGTCCTTTGTCTAGTCATATAAGGTTAGAATCTTTTTGCGACTTATTTTAATCTAGTAGGTGAACTCATTTGCCATAAGATATGCATCTTCACCATCACGATAGTACGCCTTTAGTCTTTGTTTTGTGAAAAATTCAAGTTTTTCATACAACTTTACGGCTTCATTGTTACTACATCTAACTTCAAGATATAGCTCATCGCACTTTTTCAATTTTACACCTGCTATTGACTCTTGGACTAGGCCTTCACCAATTCCCTTTCTCCTATGCTCTGGCAAGACTGCAACAGATACAACGTGGCCCTTTTTTACAAAACCAAGTTTTTTGAAGTTTGAAAAACCATATTCTATTTTACACATGATATACCCAACAAGTTTCTTATCTACTTCAGCTACTAGAAATGCTTCAGGTAGTTCAACAAGTAGGCTTTCATAGAAATAGTCAGAATAATGTTCTGGTAATGTTTTGAGATTTATTTCCATGGCTGGAATCAAGTCAGATAGATCGCATCTCCGAATGACACAATTTCCAATTTCCCTTAATGCTACCTGCATTCTGATAATACTAGAATTATTAATTATTTAACTTTAAGTAAATAAAAGAAATAATTAAAGCCAGCTGAAGGGCCATAATTGAGCATATCAACTCTTGACGAAGTTTTATCATCGGTCTCTTCATATTTTACCATAATAGGATTTAATCAAAGTCCAGATATATTACAAATTGAGATTTCTGGAAATAATATTACTGAGAAATTCCGTCAATTGGTTCAAAAGATGGAATCAAAAAATATGCTAGTCAGATTAGAATCCATTTCTGAGAGAGCATTTTTACTGATTTCAAGATTTGAACCTCCAAAATCACGAAGAACTTGGATTCCAAGAGCATTATTTATTGCAACTATAGTAATTGTGATGATTGACGGCTATTCTAAAGCAATAGAGGGAAACCAAATTGTAAAAGGAGGAGACCCATTTTACATAGCTGCTCTATACACCATCTCATTAATCGGAATACTTGGAATCCATGAGCTCGGTCATATGATTGCGTCAAGAATACATAAACTCAAGACTAGTTGGCCTTACTTTATTCCTGGAATTCCAGTAATAGGTTTCATACCAACTTTTGGAGCTCTCATAATGTCTCGTGGATTAATTGTTAACAGAAACATACTTTTTGATGTTGGAATTTCTGGCCCTATTGCAGGTCTTATTGTAGCAATTATTGTCTCTACATACGGTGCATACATTTCTCCCATGATCCCAAGTTCTCAGGCCCATCAACTTTTAGAAAATTCTGGTCTTATAGATATACATTCCAGCATACTAATGGATGCAACAATTGCTCTTGCTGGAAAAAATTTGCCTAATCAGGAACTTGTAATGTCTCCAGTTTTGTTAGCAGCTTGGTTTGGATTTCTCATAACATTTCTCAATCTTCTCCCAGCATGGCAACTAGATGGTGGTCATATAGCTAGAGCAACATTTGGTGTTAAATGGCACAGAATTTTGACATATGCAAGTATAGGAGTTCTTGCCTCAACTGGTTACTATATCATGGCATTGTTTGTTTTGATGTTTAGTATGAGAAGTAAAGATGTGAAACCATTGGATGATATCTCACCATTGTCTAAAAAAAGAAAAAGGTTGTTTGCACTTGTTATGGTACTTGCATTTCTTTGTGCGCCACTACCGTTCTCCATTTTACCTTAGTAAAACATGTGAACCATCAGAAACAATTGCAACCTTTTGTCTATCTCCATATGTTTTAAGAACATAATCCATGGCTTCCTTTGCTCCGCCAAAGGTAATCATTCCAAGTTTTTCCCGGGTAAAAAGATGTGGTAAAATAGACACAATGCCTATTCCAAATTTTTTTTGTATTTCTGTTAAAAATAAGAGATCTTCCATTCCATCTATGTACTTTGATGGATTCTTTATCCTGTCTAAATTCATTCTTCCTTCCACATACTGCTGGATTGCCTCAGAGCCTAATCCATTTTTACATTCTGCAAGTAGTATTATCAATCCTTCTTCCTTGATTGCATTTGAGCAATTCCAGATTGAGGAAAGTGATCTACTCAATGTTTCATTGCTTGTATCTTTTCCCGTGCTGACAATTGCCACCCGGTGCTTTTCCATTTCACGTACAGCAATAGAAGATAGTGATTTTGTAAGTGATATAGTTGATGAGGGATGACCAGTTGCGATATCAACTATTCCTGTTTGATTGGATATAATCTCTATAGTAGAAATTTCAAATCCATCAGTAAATTTTTTTGCAACTTCAATTGTTTTTAATTCATATCCTGGAAGTGGAAGATTTCCCTCTCTTTTTTCATATGCTTCAAGCATGTTATCTTTGCCAAATCTTCGCAATAATTTTGTGGACATTGTATTATATCCAAATAAACCATCAAACTCCATCTCACCAATAAAAATAAGATTAGCATTAG
>JBGPGB010000045.1:0-8753 GCA_041483595.1 Nitrosotalea sp. | reverse complement strand
AGATTATCTTATGCAAAAAAACAAGTTTACAAACATAACAATATTTCAGATTTAGAAAAAAAACTTCGTACAAAGGCACGCCGCAAGTTTGTAATAACAGAAGGAATTTTTTCAATGAATGGAGACTTTGCAAGACTAAGGGAGATTACAAAATTGTGTCAGGAAAACAATGCATTTCTTTTACTTGATGATGCACATGGAGATTTTGTAGCAGGTAGAGATGGAAAAGGTTCAGCGGATCATTTCAGGGTCGCAAAAAATGTTGACGTTTACATTAGTAGTCTAAGTAAAGCGCTCGGTGCATTTGGCGGGTACATGACTGCTAACAAAGATGTTATTGATCTTGCTGTGAATACTTCAAGGCCTTTCATCTATACCTCCGCATTACCAAGTTTTTTAGTAGATTTGGCATTGAAGAAATTCTCAACAAATAGGGAGAAGAAAAGACTTCATCTTTGGAAAAAAGTAGAACAGTTCAGTAAAGGTTTGAGGTCAATTGGATATTCTATCAACTCTCAAAGTCAGATAATACCAATCATAATTGGGGATGAAAGAAAGACCTTAGAATTTGGCAAATATTTGAGAGAAAATGGAATATTTGCACAGCCTATTCGCTATCCTACTGTCGATCTAGGCTCTGCGAGAATAAGAATTTCAGTCACAGATTGGCTTTCTGAGGATATTATTTCAGAGTCCCTTGACGTCTTTGAAAAGGCAGGCAAAAAATACGATATTTTATAGATTGAATTTGGAACAGATTTGGAATAAGGTATTAATAAAAAAACAGCAATAAAGTGTCATGGTAGAACTAACTGTAGGAATTGCGGCCGTAGCAGGACTAGGTTCTTTTCTTGCACCGTGCATACTACCTATGATCCCCGCATTTCTTGCATATATTTCTGGTACCACATTAACAGAAATTCAGAGAAATAATGGAACGATAAACATCGTTTCAAATAGAATTAACATCATATTGAACACGTTATTTTTCGTAGCAGGGTTTACAGTAGTTTTTTCCATATTGGGAGTTATTCTAAATAGTGTCCTTTCAGCATCGGCGGCATCTCTACTTTCAGGGTTTAATCATGTGGGAGGAGTCATAATAATTGCCTTTGGGGTATTTATGATTTTGTCTTCCAAGATTTCAAAACTTAATTTTGAAAAAAAGGTTTTGCCAAATAGAACAAAATCAAGCTATCCGCTATCTTTTGTATTTGGTCTTGCATTTGCAACTGGTTGGACGCCATGCATAGGACCAATCTTAGGAAGTATACTCACACTAGCTGCCACAACACCAAGCCATGCATTTATTCTACTTCTTAGTTATTCATTAGGACTCGGGATTCCATTTATTTTAATGGGTGTGTTCTTTTCAAGATTTACCGCAGTTATCAAGTCAATGAGTAAACATCTCAAATACTATTCAATAATAATGGGATCATTTATCATCATCTTGGGAGTTTTAGTGTATACAAATCAACTAGCTGCCATTGCAAGTTTTCCGTTACTAAATAATCTGCTATTAGGATGAAAAAAATGAGAAAAGAGATTAAAACCGCAATAATTGGTGCGATAATCATTATTGCAGCCATAGGAGGTATTGGAGCTTTCTTTACATCACTTGATAAGATATCCCAGAGTACAGGAAATCAAATACTTTCGGACAAGACAGGACAGACTGTAAATAGCACAATAATACAAGGCAAGTCTGTTGCATATCCTGATGAAAATAATTATCCACTAGCCTCAGATTTAACCGGTATTGCAAATTATATCAACACAACACCAGAAGAACTAAAATCAAAAATTAAAGATAAAGTAGTATTGTATGACTTTTGGACTTATAGTTGCATAAATTGTATCAGAACATTTCCATATCTTAAAGCATGGAATGAAAAATATGCAGACAGGGGTTTGTTAATAATAGGAGTGCATTCCCCCGAATTTGAATTCGAAAAAGATCCTAACAATGTAAGAATGGCTGCACTAAAATATGGTTTGACATATCCAATAGTACTAGACAGTGATCACAAAACTTGGGATGCGTTTTCAAACAGGTATTGGCCAGCAGAATACATTGCAGATGATTTAGGACATATACGACATACTCATTTTGGGGAAGGAGAATATGATCAGACAGAAAAAGTAATTCAACAATTACTTGATCAAAGAGCAAAAAGATTAGGACTAAACATTACAGTAGATCAAAGTCTTGTCAATGTGCAAGTACACGAATTTTCATTATTTGAGACTCCTGAACTCTACTTTGGTTATGAATTTGCCGATGGAAGAAACTATCTTGGAAATTCAGAAGGATTCCAACCAGAAAAAATAGTTAGTTATAGTCTTTCATCAGATCTACAAAAAGATCACTTTTACTTGGATGGACAGTGGCAAAATCTTCATGACAGTATGAAACTATCATCAGATAATGGAAAGATAGTCCTGCCATATTCTGCAAAAGATGTTCATATTGTTGCATCGGGGCCAGGAACAAACATCCAGATTCTACTAGACAGTAAGGCCATTACTAGTGATGATGCGGGGCAAGATACTAGAGATGGAATTGCCACCATTTCCGAGCACCGATTATATAATATTGTATCATCAAAGCAGACAGGCTCTCACACACTCACGATTATAGGTCATCCCGGCTTTGAAATCTACACGTTTACCTTCGGGTAATCATAATATAATATTTCTAAATTCGAATTTAGAAATATATTAGATTGACTAGCACAAGACTTGACTGTAACCAGAGACTGTTGTCACTATGGTTACACACTAAGTAAGAACATGGTTGTTTAAAATAACATTTTAAATCAATGCACAATCAGAAAATGAACTTTACAAACAAATGGAACGTGCAGAAAGAAAGCATATCACAAAAGGTATTCGACAAGGTAAAGCCCGACGCCCCACTAAAACCCAAGATTGATGAGGCACAGAAAAAATTACAGTTACAAATTATAAAACTTGATTCCATTTCAAGAAAACTAAAGGAAAAAGATGATTTTATTTTCAAAAAAGTGGTAGATGCAGTAAGATTACACAACAAAGCGTATTCTAACGCATATGCTACTGAATTACACGAGATTAGAAAGATGAACAATATGGTAACAGGTGCAAAATTAGCCATGGAACAGATTCAGTTGAGATTAAACACAATATCAGAACTCGGAGATGTCGTGGTGACACTCAGTCCTTGTATGTCAATAATAAAGGGTTTAGGTGCAGGCCTGAATGGACTGATGCCAGCCGCAGATTCATCTATGACTGACTTGTCAAACATACTTGGAGAGATAATGTCAGGTGCCTCAGTGAACGGAGAAAACAACTTTACTGTAGATACAACAAATTCAGAAACAAACCAGATATTAGAAGAAGCACAGTCCATTCTTGAAGGGCATGTAAGGCAGACCATTCCTGATCTACCTCCTACACTTGGCTCTACAACAAAAGCGCCAGAGCCTATTTAGAACGCTTTATACTCAATTCTACAAAGTGTTTCTTAATTCTAGATATTGTAGGATAACTATATCCCAGTTTTCTATAATTGGCAATCATCATTTTCCAGTTTTTTAGTCTCCATTGGGCTTGTTCTGAAGTTACAGAATGGATTTCTTTATTGATTATGCTTTTTCTACCCACTTTGAGCACTCCTGCATCTTTTGCGGTCCATCTGTTTCTTGCAAAATTCAATCCGGATAGGATTTCTTCTACAGGCATCTCTGAGAAGAATTCTCGTAATTTTTTTAGCTGCACATCTGTAGGTTTTTTGTTAATTGTGAGATTAATTTCAAATCTTTCCATACTCGAATTTTGAAACATACTTACTATTTAGTGTGAAGGTAAAAACATCTCTTCTTTTGGTTTAAACTTTCAGTAAGATCTGAAGGACCAAATTGAAATGAAAAATCGAACCATATTTCAAAAAATGGTTGTGTAAATTATATTGAGTGGCATTTTTGCCTAAAAGAAGGAAAAATTAATTTGAAACAAATTTTGATAATTTCAGTATCTATAATAATCGCTGGAATAATTATAGGCGCATCCTTACTGAATTCACATCCATATGTTCAGACTCAAACTTTAAACCCGGATATTTATCCTCCTGCAAAAAATGATAATCCTCACAAAGTTACATATACACTAATTGCACAAGATGCTGAAATCGAGGTTGCGAAAGGAGTAAAGGCAAGAGTATGGACATATAATGGAACAGTTCCTGCACCTACTCTAAGATTCAATGAAGGTGACGAGGTCAATGTAAAATTCATAAATCATACTCCTATGGCTCATTCCATTCACTTTCATGGAACACATGATGCTGCAAATGATGGTGTGGTTCCTCAGATTCAGCCAGGAGAAGAGTATATCTATCACTTCATAGCAAAAGAGGCAGGACTTTTCATTTATCACTGTCATGCTTTTCCCACCTCACAACATATCAGAATGGGGATGTTTGGTGCGATGATAATTGATCCGGTATCTCGCCCAATGACTCCTGCAAGAGAATATTTGTTAGTATTAAGCGAGTTTGACCCCCAAAATACCCTACAAGAATTTACCCAGTATTATCCAATCAATGGATATGTTGACCAATATCTTGACAATCCTCTAAAGGTAAAGAAAGATGAAAATGTCCGATTTTATGTAATGAATATAGGTACTGTTCTTCCAGCCTCTTTCCATTTACATAGTACCATTTTCAAGGTGTATCAATCAGGAATTTTATTTAATCCCCCAACCTATGAACAGACTCACCAAGTTGCAATAGGAGATACAGCAATAGTGGAAGCCAAGTGGCAAACTGCAGGAAAATATGCATTTCATACACATGGAATTGCTGAGGAACGAGGAAATATTGGATTGATAAATGTTTTAGAAAATGATGATTCCATAACAAGTGAAGAAGCAAGTAATTCACCAGGAAGTATATCCATGATACCTTGGCAAGAAAAGACATTAAAATCTCTCGAAAGCCCCCAGATTGTAAATTATGGAAACTTGACATTAACAGAACAGAATATAGATCATAACTATACTGTAATTCAAAGTGATCATGTTTCGATAAAAAAAGAATCGTGGAACGAAAATACTCATGACCCTTTTGATCCTGAAGCAATCGAAGTTCCACCTGGAACTAGTGTCACGTGGACAAATAATGATACCCTCGTTCACACGGTTACTGATTTCAAAAATACTTTTGATTCAGGCATGATAAAAGCTCATGGAGTATGGTCTCATACCTTCAAAGACAAAGGCGATTTCAATTACTTTTGCTCACTTCATCCGTGGATGAAAGGTAGTGTTACAGTCAAATAAGAAAATTAGTTTTTCAAGTACAAAGGTTTTAGATTTTAGGCCTAATTTTTCTCGACGTATTTCACAGATTCGGGCATGATATTGTTGATGACTTTAGAGTCTTTCTTGCATGGTTCACATTCACAAACAAACAAGCCCTGTTTACCCATACAGTCATGGTGTTTTTCTTCAAAGCATTTGTAACAAAGAACCATAGAATTCAATTCTTTATGGCATCATGGCCTATTTCTACCCCCCTATTTTACACCAAACATAGTGGATCATGCCAAGTTTCCAAGTCAAAATATTGGAAAATAATGATATTTTCAGAAAATACCATTTTTTAAATTTTACGCTCAATGGTTCAACCCCCTGTTATTTTCAAGTAATCAGGCATAATGTGATTTTTTGAAAAAGGGCTAATTTTAGGGGGGGTGTAACACTTGTGTGTACATATGCAGGCCAAGGGTCAAAACACCCCCATTGTCTAGTAAGAGTTTATTTTTCTTTTTACACTATGAATGAAAGCTAAACCCCAGTTATTGCCCCAAATTTTCAAGTTCCAAAAAGTTACAGAGTATGACATCATGATAAATAGAGTTAAAAATTATCAATGATAGATAGGGTGGTACCCTAAATCCCGGGATTTCCAGTCAAAGATTGGTAAAAAAAATGCTCAAAAATTGTATTTTTTATCACGCCTTGTTGACTATGACATCCGGATGAAGTCTTTCTATGGGTTCGTGTTTTCAATGGTTAAAAATTATGTTCTTTGTATGTAATGATATTTTCCCAGAATCTTCACCTACTGTCTGTAAGTCCAATTTTCCTAGAATTTTATCTATATTTTATGCAGAAGAGACATAATTTTGAGAATGATTCCAAGTGGCAAGTATTTTTGTTAACTAGTTACTTTTGCTATTTCTGGAATTTTTTCTCTAGCTTGTACAATCTCTATTTCCACAGTTTCTATTGGTTCATCTACCACATTTCGTTTAATGGAGAACATTTTTGGTTTATCAAAATCTTTAGTGCAGTCGGGACACGCATAAACCAGAACCCTATATTCATTAGGAGCTTTGGGGTTTGAAAGGCGCGGATAGTAAACTAACCTGCCCCCACAATCTACGCAATATCTATTTGCGCGTCTTGTTCTGGCCAATGTGGACCTCCTGCATATATCATCATCATATGATCCGTATTAGATCTATACAGTCTAATAGAATAAACCAAATCGTGATCGCATTATAATATTTCATAACTCGAAATTAGAAATATAATGTATTGAAACCTATAAACTATAAATTGCTCTAACTAAAAAGTAATATTTCAGAATTCGAATTTAGAAATATTAAACGCCGCCCGCCAGACTTGAACTGGCGACCCGCTGGTTAACAGCCAGCTGCTCTACCACGCTGAGCTAGGGCGGCAACAGACTTGTTCGTAGGATAAGCGGATTTATTCTTTGCTGAATCTATTTTTCTATCTTGTATAGTTTTTCAAAAAGATAAAGCCCATCAAGAAAGACTCGGTGATCTTTATTTTTTACTTTGGTATTTTGTTGTAAACTTCCAGCAGTTTGCGAGACATCGGTTAAGACCGGTCCAGATATTAAGACATCATCACCTTTTGGCACTACTTTGGTATCACCAAATATTTTTGAGACTCGGGCTGCACGTTCACCTTGAAAGTTTTCTACATGAATATGACCATCTTTTACCTTGACAGTAATTGGAAAGTGAGCATAAACAATTTTCATTTTGAATGTATAACCAGTCTGAACACCTTTGATTAGTGTATTGACTATAGATTCTGCAGTTTTGAATATGGCATAATCTCTTTTACGGATACCGGTAGATTTTATTATAATATTTTTACCGTCAACCTGCAAGTCGACAGGTATTTTTTTGAATGTTTTTCGTGTATTTCCCAATGGCCCTTGCACATGCAATATCTTATGGTTTACAGATACTTTTACTGCATCTGGAACGGGAATGGTTACTTCGTGTATTTCAACTTCTTTAGTAGACAAATCCTATCAATAGCCCTCCCAAGCCACTCTTTATTGCCTCATGGTGAGACATTACTCCCTGATTTGTAGTTACAATCAACATACCACGTGAATACGATGGTAGATATTGCTGCTCCCATTTTGCATAATCATCTTTTTTTACTTTGAATCTGGGCGTGATTGCACCGCATTTTGTGATTTTTGCCAATAATTGAATCTTGAATTTGCCGCCTCTTTTGTCATCTACGTGTTCGAATTCACCTATGTAATTGTGGTTTTGGAGTGTTTTTAGTACGTCTGTCGCAAGTTTGGAGGTTGGTAAAACAACACATTCACCTTTTCTTCTTGCCTCAGTATTGTACAAGGTTACAAACATGTTTGCTAGAATATTAGTTGCTGGCATCTCTATCACTTAAATTTCCTAAACCCTAACGAGTCTGCGACTTCTCTAAAACATCGTCGGCAAAGATCTAGATCATATTTTTGAATTACGGCATTATAATCTCCACATCTTTTACACCATCTTGAACCCTTTCCAAATTTATGGACGGTTCTTCCAGTTACTTTGTAATCACGATTCTTCATGCTATACTACCTGAATCCCAAACTCACGGGTTAGAAATGCCTTTGCATCTTCCGAGGTAATTATATGAGTGCGGCCAATGCTGGCTTTGTGTTTACTTCTTAATCTAATACTAAAACCAGGCCTTGCAAGCGAAATTGCAATATCAAGACCTAATATTCCATCTTGTGGATCATACTTTACTCCAGGAATGTCTATGTGTTCTTTAATGCCAAATGATAGGTTACCGAAATTATCAAATGATGAACCTTTTATTTGATTACCTTTTGCTGCAAACAATCTCTTTATCAATTGAATTGCAGGCTCATTTCGTATTGTTACCGCAACACCAATGGGCTCACCTTTATGTACTCCCCAATCACGTTGTGTAGCTTTTGCATATCTTGGAGATGGTTGTTGACCTGAAATATGTTTTAGTGCATGCTTTGCTTTTTCAATGGGTTCTCCGGATTTACCTACTCCCATGTTCAAAACTACCTTTGCGATTGATATTTTCTTCATTGAGGATTCTGTTTGTTGTGCCATATCTATCACTGAATTTGTATAACAGGTTTGTCTTTTCCTACTGCCATTACCAAGTCGGCTGGAATTTCAATCTGTCTTTCGCCAAGATCAACATCTGCTCGTTTTGGCAAGATAAATGTTCCAGGCTTTACGTCTGTGAGTTTACCCATACGTCCTGCATTTACTCCACTTGTAATCATAACTTGAACTCCTTTTTCGAGCGGTATGACATCGAGAATTTTTGTTCCTGGCACCTCAACTACACAGGTATCTCCCACATTTACTTTAGTATCAGAAATTAGTGTTCTTCCATCATGAAATCCAAGTTGAGTTTTTCCATCCCTGATT
>JBGPGB010000044.1:0-8778 GCA_041483595.1 Nitrosotalea sp. | reverse complement strand
CATGTTATTGGTATAATCATCAATCCAATTGCTTGATTTTATGAGATCTGGAAGATTTTTAAAAACATCTTTCCAATTTGGCATGAAATATCCCACAATTTTTAACATGATGAAATAAAGATTCCATAATACTCTCACAATCATATTTTGTGGATAGGTAAAATCATGTAAAATTATTTTCCCTCTTGGGTTTAGATGTGTAAGACATTTCTCAATTAGAGTATCTGGAACACAATATTTTGGAATGTAGGAAGATGTTATACAATCAAACTGGGAATCAAGCTCTAGTTCTTGAGCATTCTGAAGTATGAATGAAATTTTGTGGTTATATTTTAGCTTTTTTCTTGCCACGTTTAGATAACTTTCCGTAACATCAACGCCGACTACTTTTGCTTCCGGAAATTCTTCAGCGATTTTAAATGTTAGTATTCCAGTACCACAAGCCAGATCCAGTATTGAATTACACTTTGGAATTTCCTTCATGATTTCTCTTTTCCAATATGTATCCTTTCTAAAGGTAGTCAAGTTTACTACTTTTTCGTAAGTGTCTGCAGTATTCTCAAAAAATTTCTTGACTAAAGTTTCCGAGGGCTCTCTTTTCAATAATAGATAATTTTTATTCCTACTTATAGGAATGACCATTAAATTATTGAAAGATGATTTGTAAACTGAAAACTCTGCATACTTAAGATTAAATCATAGTTTTACAATAAAGAGTTGGAATCATAATCAGGACATTATTGTTTGAGATTTCCCCGAGCCCGCTAATATTATTTATAATGTCTCGTTTTTTCAAGACCATTACAACTGTTTTATAGACTTCATAGGAATGGGACTAATTTTTGTTCTCAAAATTGATGAAGTTGTATATATAAAAAAAAGAGATTGTTAATACCGCGTCAAATAGTGGTTACGGTAACACCATTTTCTTGTGGGATAAACGTGTGTTCTGCCTGGGCAACCCTTTGATTGTTTGCCTCGACAAGTATTGGATATGACCTGATAGTTTTGTTTTTTATTAATTTTTCAAGTAACTCCCTTGCAGTTTTTTCATTATATTCTGGTATGAGCCATCTTAGAGCAAAGGGTAACATGTTAAACTTCTGCCATATGAAATCAATTAATTTATCGGCAGCATCATCCTTTGTTCTCTTTCTTGTAACTAGAGAAAAAATATTTCGAACTTTTCCTTCTCTTACAAAGCCTGAACCTTCAGGGGTAGTGACGAATGGCTCACATGCATATGCCTCTGTAGACTGGAATGAAAATGACCCAATTGACCATATGTTTGGGACAGATTTTCCGGCATGAATTGTATACTGCTCAAGGGAATGACCGCTAAGATTTGCAATAGGTATTCCACCCATCTGTTTTACTGTATTTTCTATTATTTTGCCAACATCGCTTGATTTTGTACCAACTCGAATGATTGACATTGCCTCTTTTAGGGCAGATTCTGCCGCTTGGACTAGAAAGTCATACTTTGGATCATAACAGACAGTAACAGCAGTATCTGCAATGTGGCCATTTATCTGGACGCCCAAGTCTATTTTTAATAAATCAGTGTCCTTGACTGTTATAGTATCATTTGGCTCAGCCGTATAGTGGGCTGCAATTTCATTTAGACTTACATTGACTGGAAATGCACATTTGCCGCCCTTGCTCTCTATCTCTTTTTCTATAAAGTTGCATATCTCTTCAAGAGTAGAGCCTACGTGATTTTTTTTCCTGGCATTTTCCCTAACTTCTGCAGCTATCTTTCCTGCATTGATGTAATCTTGTACTTGCAACGAATAAGCCTTAATTTGGTTTATTATTTAAAATCATCATATGCTATGAGAAGATTAAATTGGGGACATTTTTGTGCAATCACATCGGGATCGTGGTCTAGCTTGGTATGATTCGGGTTTTGGGTACCTGAGGTCGTCGGTTCAAATCCGGCCGATCCCACCATTGTTTTGGGGGTAGAAATAACGTAGTTGATTTGATTATGAACAAAGATAAAGGATATTGATGATATTTTTCATGTGATATCATTGAATATTGGGAAGTAGGATATTAAAGACAAGAGAGCAGTCAAACTTTCATGAAGGTAATAAGCGATCCAAATAGGATCAATCGTATATGGTAAACAAAAAAAGAATGATAGTAAATTTTCAAATTCATTCCTATTCTACTATCAATCTTTGAGAGTAGATGCCTGGGATTGGAAAAAATGAAGATAAAAAGATGGACAAGCACCAAATCCATGGACAAAGCAGATGATCCTGGCATATCGGATCTTGAGAATTCAGTACTTGAAAAAAGATAGCCCCAAAAAGAACCAAATACATAATAGAATCAGAATTTTATTAAATTCATGGATTTAACAGAGACTCAGAAATCAATTATCAAATCGAAACTTACAGTCTTTGAAGACTATCAAGAAGGATTAGGAATATTTTTAGAACGTAAGGCTGAAGGAGATGAAAAACTTGATTTTGATAATATTTTTCAAACTCTATTAGACCAAAACCATCAATTAGAACTCTTAAAAGATGTTGTTGTCATATTGTTTGGAATCCAAGAATTGGATCAAAAGAGGAAAACATACCTATCAAAATTCCACATGGAATAGTTGTCAGACACTTTCTGTGTCAGATTCCACGAACACATATGCCATCCAGAATTTCCAACTTCATTTCTAGGTTTTCTAATTGACATTGAAGTTGACTAGTTAATTAGGTCACCTATGCATAATTTGGTTATCACGGGTCAGATTATAACATAACCCACAAGTTAAATACCTGAAAAAAATAAAATTAAAAATTTTTACCATTTATTACCATTTATCAGGCATCAAAATCACGGCTCAATGTATCTGGCATTTACTAGGACAGAAAAAGCAAAAGGGATGAAACCTACAAGTTTGGCTTCTAACCCACAACATGAAAGGCAACGAAAATCAATGAATCAAAGTAATAGTGAAAGATATAATGAAAGTAATAATGAAAAAAACATGAACAAAGAGTGGCATAAAAAACATCATACGCCAAAGAACGCCACTGTAGAGCAGCGAATCAAGTGGCATCTTGCACATAGCAAAGAGTGTGGTTGTCGTCCTATTCCATCAAAGCTGTTGAATTTGATGAAAAAGAAAAGACCTTCTGAATTACTATTTGATTATTCACAGCTAGAAGATTGATTTCCTAGATCTGATGCCGTAATACTTAGTGACAATGTTTTTTGAAATGAAAAACATGAAAATAAAATGATGACTGATTATTTCCTAGAGTACAGATTTTTCTTTTGAAACCTAATCTATATTCTTTCCGCAATGCGGACACATTCTTTTCACTCGATATCCCTTTTGAAGATCCACAGTCAAATCTTCTCTCAGTAAAGTAAGGCATACATCCCACGGCGTGAATGTCGTGTCATTATAGACTACACAAGGATAATCCATTTTTTCCATCATTGAGCAAAGTTGGTTAAACTTTAGGTCTTCTGTAATTGTCTTTACATTTTCTAATTCAAACTGATTAATAGGTATGTCCAAAAAATAGTCTACATCTGTTTGAAATTTCAGCATTATTGTTATCTCCCCAAGTATTAAGCGGTCACTGATAAATTGGTCAGAGTTTTCTAATACAAGTCTTCGAGTTTTATTTTCAAACATCAGGTTGAGTATCTTGCCCAAAGAGTCGCCTTTCTGAAAGGTAACAATTTTCTTTTTCGGCATTGATGAAATAGAAATGTCAGTCTTGCATTTTGTACCAACTTCAATCATTTTCCTTGCAGAGACAGTAGAACAATCTCCAAATTCATTATTAATTATGGCAAAAGCCCTCCGAGAGTTTTTCCAAATCTCTATCAAATCCCCAAGTTTTGTTGTCTTTTCAATTTGCGGAAGGTCCTTAAACATAATCTCTCCAACCTTGGTTTGGTACTGGAAATCACGTGTTGGGTTTTTTCGTATATGATCTAAAATATCATAGCCCCCGACTATTCCAATTGGTTTAAAGTCATCATCCCGTACTATGATTGAATCTACGAAGGATTCTACATATTGGGCGCACATCAATGTAGCAACCCAAACCTCCCTTCCTTTATTGAGATTAATGCATACTGTGTCGACTAATGTTTTTGGGAATAATTCTTCCAAGGTTAATTCAGAAACAGTCTTGTTATTTGGAATATCCATAATTGTGCCTTATCTCTACGTTTACTGCTTTTTAAAATACACAGCAAATTATCAAACATGGAACTTGGCATGATGAGTTACTTGAGAACGAAATTGTACTATCTTTTGATAAATACTAGATAATTGCTTGCATCATTCATTATTATTTTCAGCCATGGATGTCTCCATCAAGATGTCTTAAATCAAAGTGTAAGATAATAGTTGGTAACAGAATGAATTTGTTATTTGACGAACATTGTGCAGGTAATTATTTCTCCAATAAAGCAGAGATTGATGAAAATCACAAATCAATCTGCGTTGGTCATCACGAAAATTTGCCTGCTGGAATGGAGGATGATGCAATAATGGAATATGCTAAAAATAATGACTTGACTATTGTGACCAAGGACGTAAAATTTGTGAAAGAATGTAGCAAGCAAAATGCCAAGGTGGCAGTGTTAAAAGGTAACCACCTTTTTCTCATACAATCATCTGTCAAGATGTTCGGCCGTGAACCTGATGATAGATTGTTTACTTATGACTGATTTTTAGGTAAAGCGGATCCAAAAATAAGCTCATTCTATCTGATCTGTCTGTTTCCTAATGATACACGCCTCCCTTATTGTTCAAGTATGTGTTACAAAAACAATGAGCTGTTATCCAATAAGATTTAGAGTTCATCTGAACGACGAACAATCAAAAGAAGATTTTGACGATCTCAAGAAAGAATTTGAAAGTTAAATTCAAAATTAGTTTTTCTACCTGAGCTCAAAATGAGCCCATGTTAGTAGCTGAATCGCTTTAACCCATACTAGTCTACGAACAGCGGGTCCAAATTAGTCCCCCGCATGGTGGTATCTTCTCTGTGGATGGGAATACCGCACAAATAGACTTGCAAATATTTGAGGGACTTCCAAATGGATTAGCAATAAGGGCTCAAAAATGCCGAATTATAAAATAAAAACTCAAGTATCTTGGAATATTTTAAGGAGTTTGAAGCCAAAAAAAGATATTATTTTTTTATACTTTGCAGGTAATTAAATAATTTTTTGATGAATTTTTTTTCCAAAATCTATCCCTTATTTACCTGTCCTAAAATTGAAATACTCGCCGTGCCAGTTTGACCGTCACTGCCCGTAAATTGAATCTGGACATTACCAGTAAGTGTCTGTGTTACATATTGTGAGAGTTGGCAGTTGAAGACGATTACTACCATGTTATTTTTAATAGTCACACCGGTCCAACTTGGATTTGATAATACACTCCATGTTCCCTGCTGATTTGACTGAAGATTTGACTGACCAATTGATTCAGGACATGCAGTCAGACCTATGTTGTGAGTAAATGAAAGAGTTGTTGGACTGGCTGAGACCTGCGGTGGAGTTGTACTAGGTAGAGTTGTACCAGGTGGAATTGTAGCAGGTGGATTTGTCGCAGGTGGAGTTGGATTTGTAGCAGATGACTGTATTTGCTCAGGCTGATAGGTATGTTCGGTGTTTCCTGTAACGATAAGATTCTCATGGAGTCGCTTGTAGTTCTGGCCGTCTATTTGAACTTGATAATCTCCAGAAGGTAATGAAAAATGAACAATGCCATCTCGGTCTGTGCTTTGAGTGGGATGGTGAGAATTTCCAATGATTGTTACAATCGCATCCACTGGCAGTCCGGTTGTAGGGTCTAGAATTTTTAGTGCCACATCATAGGAGGTGGAACTACTAGTTTGGGTTTGCTCATTGTTGGATCTGCTAAATGTTATAATGTTGTTATCTAGCATGTATTGAAGACTCTGAAGATAAGTGGCATCATTGATGGCACCTGCGGCCCACCAGCTTGCATCATTTTTTATCGATGATGGTATCATGATGCTGTCAGACACTACCACTGAAGATCCTAAGGTGCCTCTTGATTGAAGATTGAGTATTTGGTTTGTGGTCAACCATCCAATGCTTGATGCGTATTCCTTGTCGCTTGTATATCCTTCTGACCACCACAAGGCAGTATGTTTTATCCAATTTGGCAGTAGTCCTATTGATTTTACTCCACTGGTGCCAGTCAAGTCTCCCAACTGATTAGGTCCTTGAACACCGGTAATTCCAAAGAATTTAGGTGATAGATCAGACACTTGAAATGTAAGAACTTTATTTACGGTATCAAGATTTTGGGGTCCAATTACTGGCTGCCATCTGCCATCACTTGACATGAAATACGCCTTTAGGAGAGAGGGATCAATACCGTTGTATGGATACAGCTCGGGGTCTTGGAGTATTGTATCAGCATATGGAATCTTAATGGTAGCAGGTTGTTGCAAAGTTTGAAGTGATGAGTTGATCTCAAAAGCTATTCTCACTGGATTGACACCAATTGGGACATTATCCATATTTGGAACATACGCAAAAAATGGAGAGCATGTCATTGGTATGTTACCATCAAGATCTTGTGGTGGTATAGATATCTCAAAATCATTTGATGAGAATCTGCCCTCAGAATCGTATATAGGAAATGGGGTGGCACAATTATGGTCGCTCCTGTTTATCACTGTTTGATTTGTTGTGCGGGGATGATGAATCCTATCAATAGATGCCTTTGCCTCATCAGTATCATTTTGAGACAAACCCTCTATGTGTGTACCAACCTTCCGAGGATCCATCATATTTGTCGAACCCAACCTGTCTGTAGGATGGGTAAGTCTCAATGTATGGCCTAATTCATGCGCTATTACATCAACAGGATCTAATCCATTTTCAATATCCCATGTAGTAGGGCCTGGGTGATTTTTATCATTTGATATTGGCGTGGGATCGACTGCAATTCTTATCCTTTTAACTGGACCAGTACCGTCTGGGTTAAGATATCCCCTATCAGCCTTTGCCCCACCCTTTGAATTGTGATCCATTACTGCCAATACAACTTGACAAGTCCTGTCTAACTTCCCTTCATTGTCGGTCCCTTCACTTGTTGGTTTAAAGGTCCATCCTGTGTTAGCATCATTCCACATTTGGGCAGCTGTACTCAGTACTTGCATCCAACTATCCCCATTTGGGAGACCATTATCAGCAGTACGATTCTCCAAGCACCATATAACCACGGTTTTTGGTTTGCCATCAATTAATTCCCAATCCCAAGAAGTATTTACCGTCGAAAAACTTTGGTTTGGAACTAACATCATCGATATGATTAGGAAAACAGTTGCTACTTGAACAAGACTCGTAGAAGTTAATTTAAATTTAATATTTTTTTTTATCAGATATTGTATTTAAAAATTATCTTTAGTTATTTTTCTATTTATTCCATTGCTTACTCTTGAAGAATTGACTAGAAACATAATCTTAAGAACCAACTAATCATCTATGTACTATACATGTCAGATTATGAAAAGGTATTAGATATCATATTTGGAAGGTGGAAGAGCCAGATACTTTATGCAGGAGTAAAGTTAGGCATTTTTGATCTTGTAACTTCTGTCTCAAAGAGCTCAGCTGAGATAGCAAAGGAATTAGATCTTGATCCTGCACTCTCATATAGACTCTTGAGGGCGCTTGGCTCAATAGGTCTTTTAAAGGAGGACCGCAACCAGGGCTTTTCTGTCACTTCTATGGGACAATTACTCCATACTGATAATGCCCACACCCTAAGAGGAGTTACCCTCTTGGAGGAGGGTCCAGAACACTATGCAATCTGGAAGCATCTTACGGCGATGGTCAGAGAGGGTAAACAGGATGGATTCGTCCGCGAGTTTGGCCGGAGCATATTTGATTACCCAGTACAAAATCCGTCTTACGCAGATGTATTCAATCTAGCAATGAGTAGCTATTCTACAACTCATTCAAAGTGGGTTCTTGAAGCTCTAAATGGATATGACTTTTCCACGATTCAGCACATCTGTGACGTAGGTGGAGGCCACGGACATCTAATATGCAATCTTCTTTCTAGACATAAACACCTCAAAGGTACTGTTCTGGACTTAGAGCGAGTTTTCAAAGACAAGGAATTGCTTTGGGCAAATAAAATGGGAATTGGAGATCGATGCAATTACATCAGTGGAGACATGTTTCAAAAAGTTCCAAGTGCAGATGCATATATGATGAAGATGATCCTTCATGATTGGAATGACAATGAATGCACAAAAATTTTGTCAAACATTCAAAGCGTTTCTCCTGCAGGGGCCCGGCTGTTTATTGTAGAGCATATAGTTCCCGGACCCGAAGTTCCTCATTTCTCAAAACTGTTTGACATTCACATGTTATGTGCTCTTACAGGAAGAGAAAGAACTGAAAAAGAATATTTGTCATTATTGGAACATGCCGGCTTTAAACACGTCCGAACACATTATCCAACATCAAAAAGCATAGGCGTGATTGAGGCGATTAAGGCATCAATATTTTATTGTGTCTAACTTTAACAATCCGACAGGATAATCGTTTCAGATAAACTGATATTTTAATTATTGTTATAACAACGCTAAGATTAGTTTTGAATGGGCAGGGGAAAAAAGAGTTGAATCAACTTATTCATGTTTTAAATAAGAAACTAAACTAGGTGAATAACTCCCTCTAGATCTTACAGGACTTGAAACTTTCTGGAAAGTCAATAATATTAGTAACAACCACGTTATTATT
>JBGPGB010000043.1:0-9146 GCA_041483595.1 Nitrosotalea sp. | reverse complement strand
GCAGGATTTATAATACAGCCTACCTATGGAATATCAGAGCCTAGTTTGGAACAACTATTTAGCTTTTATGATGCAGTTTATACTTATTATGATCAAGTTAGAATAGTACCACAGCTTCACAAGTTCATAGGTGCACCATGATGAATAAAGATAGAGTAAGGCGACTAATCAGAGAAATAATTGCAGAGATAGGTGAAGATCCAACTAGAGAAGGTCTTATTGACACACCCAGCAGAATAGCCGATATGTATGAAGAGATCTTCAAGGGATATGATGGCGAATCAGAGCTATCGGTAAAGTTTTCTGAAGATTCTGATATTGTAATTGCAAAAGATATTCAATTTTATTCCATGTGTGAGCATCACATGTTACCATTCTATGGAAAAGTAAGTGTAGCATATGCACCAGATGGTAAAGTATTTGGAATATCCAAATTAGTACGTCTTGTGGAAAAATATTCTGCTAGATTACAAATACAAGAACGAATTACAAAAAATATAGCTGATGAATTATACTCAGAGGGAGTCAAAGGTGTGATTGTAGTTGCAGAAGGTGAACATCTTTGTATGAAAATGCGAGGAGTAAGAAATGATGCTATAGTAACAACAATAGCATCAAGAGGAATTTATGATAAAAAGGAAGCTAGATCAGATGTTCTTAATTTGATCTATAATGGAAAATCTAAACTAAATATTACATAATCTAAAAAATTAAATAACAACATCTAATGCTATATGGATATGGGGGCACACAATAACATACATGTTCCAAAAGAGTCCTGGCCAGCCTTTATGTGGTATGCTATTGAATTTTTCATTGCACTAGGTGCAGGGTTAGGGATTTCTTTAAATTTAATGGATTATTTCAAGAAAATGGGTTTTAATGAGTCCATGACAACATGGATCTTTTGGGGAATTATCGGTGCAGTGTTTCTAGTATACTATCTAATCATAAGACCAATCATACTACGAAAACCAGTTTTATCAAAAATCTAATATCTTGTCAAATACTTGGTTTTATCCAAAATCTTAGATTCACGAAAAGCCAATTTTCTGTTATTACACGACTCACACTTTCCACAATGAAATTTGGTATTTCCGTAACAACTCCAACTCTTAAAAATCTGTTCGCCTAACTCTTCATACCCTTTCTTTAGAAGGTCACTCTTTGAAAGATTATCCATAAATGGGCTCCAAATTCTTATCTTCTTTCTAAGACCTAGTTTTATTCCGTCAATCTCTCCTTCATTCAAAGCCTTTGAAAGCAATCTCGTAAATGCAGGTCTGCAATCCGGATATCTCTTGTCCCCCAAATGAGCACCATAAGCAACAAGTTCGGCTTTTTTTGAAAACGCCCAAGCAGAAGATATACTGAGAAAAATAGCATTTCTTATCGGAACAACTATCGAATAATCAAATTTTGAAGGAATCGTCATTTTAGAATTAGTTAGAGCATTTGTGTTTTCGTATAAATCTTTCATAAATCCAATATCTACTTTCTTATGCTCTCTAAATTTTAATAATTCTGAAAACTGCTGTGCAACTCTTACTTCTTTACTTGCTTTCTGACCATAGGAGAAAGTTATTCCATAAAGATCATATCGTTTTCGAAGATAGGTGGCAGTACATACAGAATCCAAGCCTCCACTAAACACTATGACAGCTTTCAATTTGAATACAATCACACTAGACCAAATAAAATGTTTGACTAGGCAATGGAGAGTAACACTGCCCCAGACAAAATCATAACCGATCCTGTGATAACTCTGAGTATATTTCGTTTGTGAACTATTTCCTTAAAATACAAAACTCCCCAAGATACTGCAAAAAGTGTAGCCATCTGAGATATAGGATATGCTACTGTAATTCCTATTGAGGCAATGGCTATCAATACCGATAAGCTTCCTAAATTGAACAAACTTCCTGAAACTACTCCGGCTACAATCTCTTTCTTGATCCATCTTCGTGAAAGAATAAAAAGTGGTACTCCAATTGCGAAAATCGATAAGCTAGATGAAAAGAATCCAGATTGAAGAGTATGTGTTGCTTGCATAGGTATTACATAAGAACCTCCTAGGATGCCTGATGCTATAGCTATGAAGTACCCTTTTCGCTGAACAATTGAGGCTTTTGAGGCACTTGCTACAAATGGTAAACCTGCCAGCAATAATCCAACTGCACCTATAGCTAATATCATATAATTGAACTTCTCTCCAAAGAACAAAATTCCCCAAAGAAATGAAACTATAATGCTAAAACCTGCAAGAAATGGGGAAGTCCTTGAAAGTCCTATTAATCTAACTGAATAAAGTGCAAGAACATTTCCTGCAGTCCATATCACTCCACTGAGAAGACCACCAGGTAAAATTTCAAATCCCCAAAAAAAACCTATTGGTACTGCAAAAAGAATAACCCCGATTCCAGTAGATCCTTGAAGCTGCAAAATGTTTACAACGTTAACCTTTTTGACTGGTACAAAGAAAGTCCCCCAACAAACAGCTGACCCAATAGATGACATCAATCCCAATGGATTCAAAGGTGGTTTCACTGTAAGGGTGGTGGTATAACTCGGTTTCTATTCTAGATGTATACTCTAAAGTTTAACTTCTGCCAAAATATTTTTCTTATATGAAATATCTGAAGGTTGAACTAGAAGAAGAAGTTGTTCAAATCACAATCAGCAGACAAGATAAACTAAATGCAATGAATCTGGATGTCATGAATGAATTTATTTCTCTATTGGACGACTTAGAAAAAGATTCTTCACGAGTAATTATTATCACTGGTGATGGCCCTAAAGCTTTCTCGGCTGGTGCAGATATTGAATATATGAGTAATATCGGACCAGCCGAGGCAGAAAAATATGCACTCCGAGGACATGAAGTTCTAAATAGAATTGAAAAATTAGAAAAACCTGTAATTGCTGCAGTTAATGGTTATGCATTGGGTGGAGGCTGTGAACTTGCACTCTCATGTGATATCAGATTTGCTTCACCTAATGCGCAACTTGGTCAACCAGAAGTTACATTAGGGATTTGCCCAGGCTGGGGAGGTACACAAAGACTATTGCGGATTGTGGGTCCCGCAAGAGCTAAAGATCTCATATTTTCTGGTAGAAAAATTATGGCAGAAGAAGCACTTTCAATGGGTCTAATAAATAAAATATACCCTTCTGAGAGTTTACTTTCTGAAACTAAAGCATATGCAAAAGCAATATCCAAAAACAGTAGTTTTGCAATAGGAGTTTCTAAGATGCTTGTAAACAGAGGAACTGACACTAATCTTGACACTGGATTGAAACTTGAAATTTATTCTTGGGCTGTATGTTTTTCAACAAAAGAGCGAGAAGAACGAATGCGTAAATTCATTGAAAAGAAATAACTATAATACAAAAGCGCCTTTACTTGGCCTACAAATTATTGTAATACATTTTGTATCAGCTGATGCAAATCCCTTTTCCATTGCTTTACAGATCTTATTGTGATCTGCAGATTTTGACGTAAATGAGATTACTGATGGACCAGCACCACTTATGGTAAAACCTAACGCGCCTGCCTTAAGCGCATTTATTTTCACTTTATCAAAACCTGGAATCAAATGCTTCCTTGCGGGCTCTACAATTATATCTTTTATTGAATGACCAATTAATTCCACGTCTTTCTTGATAAATCCCGCGGTTATTGCAGATGCATTAGCAAGATTCTTCACATAATCTGATAGTCTGACTTGTTGAGGGAGTACTCCTCTAGACACCTCTGTCTTTTTTTTTGGAACAATAATTTTTGGTATTGCTATACATAAGACCAAGTCCTTTGGAGGATCAATTCTTATCACATCAAGTGGGTCTGTTCTTACTATTACAAATCCACCAAGAACTGATGCACTAACATTATCATAATGAATAGATCCAGCACTAGCTCTCTCTCCAATTCCGGCAAATTTCACCAGAGTATTTTGATCAAGATCAAGACCAAATAGTGCATCAAAGGCAATTGCTGCAGCCGCTGCTGATGCTGCACTGCTACCCATTCCAAATCCAGCCGGAACTCCTTTCTTAATTTTAATCCGGAGTCCAGATTTTATCTTAAATTTTTTTGACATTTCTTTTATTACTAACCCTGCAGAATTTTTCTCTGGTTCAAGAGGCACTGAAACTGAACTCTCAATGATAATTTTGTTTCCTTCCTTTGTTAACTGAATCTCATCATAATATGCGTCGAGAGCCAAACCAAATACATCAAAACCAGGACCCAAGTTAGCAGTGGAACAGGGAGCTTTCACAATCACACTTTGCATTAATCTTCTACCTCTTCACCTAAATTGAGTACACGACTTAGTGCAGCTTGAAGATTAACCATCCCTTCTCCAGTAGCATTAGAAATTGGAATTATTCCTTGAGCAAATCCTCCCAAATTCAGACTTCGTAGAATATTAATTGCAAGAGTGTAGCTCTCACCGTCTGTATCCTTAGCAAGAGCATCTTCAAGACTTGCCATATTTGTTGACCATTTTAGTATGTCTTTAATCTTATCTTCAATAAGATCTGTTTTTGTTAGAACATTTATCTGCGATAAACCTAGTCTCAATTTTACTGAAGTAGCAAGTAATGCAATTGAGACAAAATTGGTAGGTGATGTCATAAGCGCTCCATCGTGAAGAAATATTGATACTTTTTCTTCTACATTCAAGTTTTGTATGAGAAAGGGCCCACTGGCTCTATAGGCAAACAACTCAATTTGACCAGGTGTATCCACTATAAGATAATCTGGATTTACATTATCTATCTCACTTTGCAAATCCTCTATTTTTGATGCGATAAGATCATTTGCCATAATCATAGCTCCGTTGGGGCCAAGATCATATTGTTTCATAATTTCTACAATGTCAATATAATCTCTAACATCTATGTCACATGTGTATGGCAAATTCTCTACACCTGGATCTAAGTTTAACATTCCTACAAAAGCACCATTTCTAGAATAATAGTCAAGAATTTTGGAAGCTAACAATGATTTTCCAGCTCCTGCAGTTCCAACTATAAAAATTGCCTTCATTTTTCTGATAATTTATTTTATGCTGAGCTTATATTTCCATCCATGAGTAAGGCAGGCAATGAATTGGAAACTCCTTGCTATTCCTGTAAGTGTAGTTCCATTCCTCATTATTGCTGCCACATTTAATGTGAGTTTAGATAATCTTCTTGCAATAGGGGTCCTACCTTTCCTGGGAGCCTCAATAGCTATGGCCGGTAAACTATTTACTCAAGGACTAAAATTCAATTATCTTGTAAAAAAATTCTTGGGTCCTGTGGATGCAAACTGGAGAACAATTTCTGTAAGAGTCGGTAGTGAATTTGTAACATCTACCACTCCGTCTTTTGTAGGAGGTGAATTAGTCAGAATAATGTGGCTAGGGAAAAAGGGGGTTCCAATTGGAAAAGCATCTTGGATAACAATAATCGAGATTGTAACCGAAGTATTAGTTTCGGGAATCTTTGCATTCATTGCTGCAGCAATCTCATTTGTATATGGTGCTTATGCTATAGGAATAACAATACTTGCCATTAGTATTCCTATAACCGGACTCTGGTCTGCGTTATTTTTTTTGTCATCAAAAAGGACATTCCAGGTACCTGACTGGGCTTCTAGAATTGCTACAAAAATAGGAAAGGAGCGCTCACTGAAATATATTGACAAAACCAATCTCTGGATGAAAGAAATTTGTGATATGAGCAGACAAACTCTTCATACTAAAGAAATCAAAAAAGCATTTGTAGTCTCAATAATAATTTCTATATTTACTTGGTCACTTTATGGTCTTTCTTTTATGATAATTGCAAATGGTGCAGGTTATATGATAGACTTTTTCCACTCTCTAATGGCTACGATGGCATCAATTGCAGTTGGTAACCTTCCTATCACCATTGGTGGATCTGGTCTAACTGAATTTTCAATCTGGGCATACTTGGGACACTTAAATAACTTAACATTTGAGGCTGCCAAGAATAGTCTTCAATGGAATATCGTGATTGGATGGAGAATAGCTACTTATCATATTGGACTTGTCATAAGCTGGCTCTTTTTGATGAAAGTAGTCTATCCAAGCATAAAGAAGACTAAGATTGTATAGAAAGCACTTTATTTTCAAACTTTCAAATTTTGATCGTTGGATTATTCAGGTAAGGTAGTTGTTATTACAGGTGCATCAAGCGGTATAGGTGAACAATCAGCTGAGGAATTTGCAAAACTACATGCTAATGTAATACTCGTATCTAGAAATGAGGAAGGATTACGGAAAGTAGCGACAAAGTTATCAAAATATCAAACTGAGGTTTTTGTTTATGCATGTGATGTCTCTAAAAAAAATCAGGTAGAAACAATGAGAAAAATTATCATTGAAAAATTTGGTACAGTTGATGTGCTTGTAAATAATGCTGGTTTTGGAATACACAATACTGTAAATGAAACAAAAATAGAAGAAATGGAATCACAGATGATGACAAATTTTTTCGGAACAATGTATTGTACCAAGGCATTTCTGCCAAAAATGTTAGAACAAAGATCTGGGCATATTGTTAATGTAGCATCTGTGGCAGGCAGTATAGGAATCCCTGGAATGGCATCTTATTGTGCCTCCAAATTTGCCATGCTTGGATTCTCAGAATCATTATCTCATGAACTAAAGGGAACAGGGGTAGGAATAACTGTAGTAAGTCCAATAATGGTAAGAACTAATTTTTTTAATCACGAGTCTTTTGGTAAAATGCCGAGATATTCATCTACATCAATTAGTTCAAAGACTGTGGCAAATTCGGTTGTAAGAGCTGCATCATCCCCTAGACTTGAGATTGTTGTTCCGCAATTCGTAAGATTTGCAATATGGATAAAGCAGACTTTACCTTACTTGATAAACCCAATAATTGGTGGAATCTTTAGAAAATCAATGAAATCTAAAATGGATTAAAAAATAATATTTATTCTTCTTCTGACTCATCTTCCCCTGTGGAATCAGAGTCAACATCCATTAGTTCAAGATTTGTAAGATCAAACTGGTAAATGACATCCGTTGCATCTCCATACTCCTTTTTGAAAAATTCAATGACTGTTTTGCTCAATGAAGCTTTGAAAGAATTTATTGTAAATTCATAAACAGTTCCCTTCATTATGTCTGAAGGTTTTATTTTCTTTGGTAAATTCATTCCTTCTATGATCTTTCTTCCATCTTCAACAGATTCGTAAACCTGAACATCAATTTTCATATCCTTATCATAAATCTCAAGTATGTAACCAGTTCTTGTAAGGGATTCTGGTTTACCAAACTTTAGATTCTTTATTTCTTCTAGTATAGACTTTGGAATTTCTTTTTCTTTTCCCATTGTAATTCACTTTGTTACTAGCCTTGTTTTTCTTTCTTACTTGCTGTCCACCAATCACGATATTCATCGTGCTTGTCTTCACGTGTTTTTTCTCGTTTGTTTAATCTATATCTTATATCGCTTACCTGCTCTCTAGTAGCAAATAAGCCACATTTTTTACAAATGAAGTGTTTCGTGTTAGCATCAAATTTCATTTCTATGACTACCTCTTTGGCTGCACATTCAGGACATTCAGTCAATGACGGCGATCATCAAAGTTATCCATAAAAGCTTTTGGTAGGTTTCTGGTACGCGGTCTTTATCTTCATCCCTAAAGGTCAGTTCGCCCATCTAAAATGCCGCGTACCAGAACTTTATGTTTGAATTGAAAAATTATAATTCTTTCTAGTTTTCTAACATCTCGGAGATTATCTTTACCGTATTTTTTGTACCGCCTGTATTGTAGTTTCTTGAAAATTCTAAAAGATTCTCCTGATACATGTTGTAATCACGATGTATCTTAGAAACTGCTTTAACAGTCTGTTTTACTGTAGTAGACAAAATACCAAGATTCTTGTCTTGTGCCCACTTTATCTGATTAGTATGTTCATCATAGACTGGTATTCCTATGATTGGCTTTGCTTTTCTTCCTAATATCTCTCCCATAGCTGTATGAGAACCATTTATCACCGCATATTTGCATAAATCCAAAACTGTATCCTTTTCTTGTTCTGATAGGAATCCTATATCAATTCGGATCCAATCTACCTTTTTTTCAAAAGCCTCAGAAATTGAATAAATTTTTCCATCCCTTCCTAAAACTTTGTCTATTGATGGATCATTGTTTGCGTGTGAAATGATTCTTCTTTCACCAGCCATTTCAGGACTATGAAAAGTTTTTTCATAATTGTCTAGAGTTATTTTCTTTGTTGATTTATTGCCTGTTACCATCCAATATCCAAAACTATCTACATTTTCAATTAGTTTTTCTGTATCAGATTTGGGCTTGGAATGTGTTATTTTTCCATTTGAAAAATGACCAGCGTACACAACTTTTTCCTTCAACTTGTCAGGAAAGTTAAGATTGTATTCACATATTGTATAGGGTGGAGGAGAATCGGCAACTACTATTTTTGTTGCTTTTTCAATGTTTTTTGATACATATATCACTCCTGGATAAAGATAAAATCTAGATGCCCAAAGTTTTGGTCTAAACTGGTTTGTAATAAAAATACATTTAATATTTCTCCTTTGCGCAATTGCATTTGATCCTACATCTCCATCATTTATGACAAGATCAAATTTCTGACTATTGTAAAGTTTTCCTTCATTTCTTAGGTAGTTAGTTACAACTGGAAGAAGAGGTGGTCTACCAGATATTGGTAAGAGGAAATTAAGAGAGGATAAAGTAATACTGGGACCCTTCTTACCATCTATTGGAGTAGGCATTTCAATATTGTGAATCATCTCTTTTTTTTGAGAAAATTTTTGCAGCAACTTTTGATAAATTTCACCGCTACTTGTGTAATGTATCTCGATCTCATCCTTCATTATGTCATGAATTGTCTTGTCCAGATTCATCATTCTTGTAAAATGACCGTTCCCCCAAGGATAGATGAATCCGCCTATCTTTTTCATATACGGAGGTAAATTTGACCTGTTTAAATTCTCAATGATTTGATTTCAATAAATCAATTATATCATGTATATTATTTGGACCAACAGTAACTGGCAAATACTTGAGAGTCTTAAGTGCATCCTTTGCATCCTTTGATGCTTCGGACTTTGAGATT
>JBGPGB010000042.1:0-9338 GCA_041483595.1 Nitrosotalea sp. | reverse complement strand
CCAAGGGTTGGATAAAGTCTGCAGTATATGGAACCTCATACAAAATATTTTCAATATACTCATCAGCATTTTGGTATATCTCTTTCCATTTTTCCATAACTTTAACAAATCCTTTGACTTGCTTTCCATCTACCAGTGCACCAATTCTTTGTAAAAATTTTTGTGGGACATCTCCAAAATCATGATTTTTGAAATATTTCTTATTATTTGAGAGAAATTGAGTTGATGGTATTTGACCACAAACGATTTTTCCAAATGGGGTTATATTATAGTCTCCTTCAGAATCTTTTGTTATCATATCAGCCTTTACCAGTCTTTCAAAATTTCTATATACCTCCGGAACAGTTGCTCCAAGCTCTTTTGCTATAGCAGATACTTTTGATTTGTTCTCTGACAATCTCAAAAGGATTGCAAGCCTTTGCTCGCTTGATATCTCCAAGAAAACTTTAGCTGAATTTTCAGAATCAAGGCTCATGTGAGAAATACCCATCCTATGAATCTAAACTTTCTTGCTATATGGTTAGGACTCTGGCCAGTTTGAGCCACAGCCTGGGCACGTTCCCCTAAAGCCTTTGTATTTTGGTACGAATTTAATCATAGCTTTCGTACAACCGCATCCATGGCATTCAAGAAGTAATTTTTGCATACCAATGATATACATCGAAGAGATATCATGTTGACTATACAGACTAGCTAAGCATTTGTCTTGAAAGCTAACCGATAGTTATCAGCCCTAAAATCATACTAGATGCCATGGCTATGAAATTACCAGCAAAACGTTCGTCTCGTATAAATGAAGAAGAATTTGTTACATTCCTTAAAGACAAGTCAGAGCATGAGATATCATTTTCAGAGAGGACTTGTAGTTATTGTGTAGGAGTTGTAGATATTGTAAATTCTACTTCTATAACTGCGAGGCTGTCAAATGCAAAGATGTGCGAATATTATTGCATCTTCTTAAACTCCATGTCAAAGATCGCCAAGGCTCATGATGCAGTAGTAATCAAAAACCTCGGAGATAGCTTGCTGTATTATTTTCCTGCCACAGAGGACGCATTAGATATACAGAGTTTTGTTGATGTCCTTGAATGCGGTATAGCCATGACAGAATTACGAGGTATTATGAATCAGATAATGTCAGAGCGTGATCTACCTTCTCTTGATTTTAGGGTAAGTGTAGATTATGGTCCTGTGAGTATTGCAAGAACGCCGATATCTCAGATACCAGACATTTTTGGCCCCACTGTGAACCTTTGTGCGAAGATAAATAGTTCAGCAAGTCCCAATTCAGTTATAGTGGGAGGAGATCTGCATCAGATTGTCAGATCATTCAGGCATTATGAGTTTGGAGTGGTGGGAGAATGCAGACTTGGAATGAAGCTAAATTATCCAGCATACCTGGTATATCGCAAATAATCAATAGAATGACTCTTTTTTAGTTGAGTTACTTGGATTGTGTCAAGAAGAATTTGGTATGTTTATTTTATTATTTTTCCACTACCAACAATACGAATTGATGTCGACTCTGGTTTTAGGATGACACAGATATCACCTTTCTCATATGTAATATTTTTTCCAAGGGAGAGTTTCATAGGTTCGAGTGAAATTATTTGTGCAGGTCTTATCTGAAGACCAACGTTTACTAGAAACATTTGATTTTGTGCAATTTTATCCTTGAAGAATTTACTTTGGATGTACTCTAGTTCAATTTCTTGGGATATCAGTACTGTGTCAGCAAGACAGAGTATGTCGCCTCTTTGGATATCTTCAGGCGTAACCCCTTTTACTGCAAGGCCCACTCTTGCTGGAGAGACTGCTTCTTCAACAGTATCATCATGCATCTGGATTGATTTTATCATAACATCTACACCTTTTGGGTATAGTTTCAGATTATCATATTGTTTTACCTTTCCTTGTACTACTTTTCCTAAAATTACAGTTCCTACACCTTTGACATCAAAGCAATGGTCGATTACTATCTTGGTTTTACCTTCTGTAGAGATTGGCTCTAGTTGATCAATCTCTTTTTTTAAATTCTCTGGTTCTACTAATTTGTACTGTTCTAGTATAGTTCCTTTTATCATTGCAAGCAAAGTGTTTCTATCCACATCAAATGTGTGGGACAATATTCCTTGTTTTTTACCCAGGACGTCTAGTGACACTATTTGTTCTCCGGTAAATTTATCTAACTTTGAGATAGAAAGTATCACGTATTCGCCCATGTTTATTGCCTGAAACAAGGGTTGAATCTTGTCTGGAAATGAAGTTGGTATTACCCATGTACGAAGTATACCAGATTCTTTTTTATCATAAATTGTAATATCTGTCGCAGTTCCCTTTTTGCCAAAATCTTTAGCTATTGATTCATCGCCAAGTAGAGAAAAATTTATTGATTTCATGTTATTTTCAAATAAATCATGATATTGTTAAACTTTTGAATAGAATTTTAAAAATTTGAATTTTTATAATTTAGATACGTATGAAAAATACAATATGCATATAATACAAATGATAAGTAAAAGATAATGAAGAACTATAATGTGAGGATTTGCTAATTTGCAGTCATGTTAATTTTTTTCAATCATTATTTGGTTTATAAAGCAAGGTAACAAAGCCGAGTAGATAGTGATCGATCGTCTCGCATTTGCGAAAATAAAAAGTATATAGAAAATAATTATTTATACAGTAAAACATAATATTTTTCTCTATTTTTGTTATTTTCATATTCAAATTATAATGATTAAAAATTTCAGATAATAATTCATAAATACTTGAGAGATCCTAAGTTTGGAGTTGGAAAAATTTGATGTTGTTATCGAATTTAATTCAAATTGGGAAAATTACTAATTGAGATCCTTTTTTGAAGGAATAACTTGCATGACATTGACTATAGCGTCTTTACTTTGTGTAATAGTTTTTTCTAATATTGCCACTCCAGCGTATGCAACTTGTACCGTTCCCGCCAATTGCCCACTTATTCCAGATGACACACATTATGTTTATGGACACGGAGCAGCGATTACCATCAACGATTCCAATCCAGGCGCCTCTCCAACAATTGATTTACGGTTTTTTGATAATGCCACTAATACGCAAATAGGTACTACTTTAAGTGGATTACACATGATGCATCTAGCAGGTGCTCCCAATGTTACCTTGGCATCTCCTGGCACATCCAATCCAACTTATGTTATGTTCAACGGACATGCAACATCAAATCTGACTGATCCACCAACTTTGAATGTAGGTAATATGGTGCCTACTAATACAAATTATTTTACTGTTAGATACAATGACAGCATGGGTAATAGTATAACTTTTCTAAAGAAGTTTTCAATAGAAGATAACTATTCAAGTGTTACAGCCTTTCAGCCGCCCTATCCATCAGCGGGACCACAGCCTTACAAGACTGTCATTGTAAGTTGTTCTGATGTAATTCATGGAAGAGCCGGCACTAGTGGAGATTTCATTTGTGACGCATGGAAATCAAGCGGACACCTTTCCATTCCCTATACCGATAGCTCAGGAAAAAGTGTTACCTACAATTGGTCATGTAACAACAACCTTGATCATAATACCAACATTTTTGCACCTATGCCTGTAGATTTTCCATGCCCCATGGTTGGCCAGAAAGATGTATACGTTGAAATTGATTACATGTATAACCATAAACCAAGTCGACAAGCTCTTTTAGATGTAATAAATGCCTATAAATCCCATCACGTATATTTGCACATTTTACTTTCCGATGAAATTCCTCACAAGGTACTCACGTCTGGACCGAACAACGGTGCTGATACCTCACAATTTACAAAGATCAAAAACATTTACTTTGGCAATTCTACCGAAAGAAATCCCCCATTTCCCACCGGATGTGGTAACACCCTCAATGCAGCTCAATGCACAACTGATATCTTAACCGCAAAGAGACAAGTCTTCCACTATGCATTATTTGGACATTCACAATCTGCAAACCCAACTTCTTCTGGAATCTCTGAAGTTTCATCAGCATCCCCATATAGTGCAGCGAATGACATGTTCATTACTTTAGGGGCATTTTCGTATCATGTAGGAAGTTTAGATCAACAAGAGGGTACTTTTATGCACGAACTTGGACATAATCTTGGACTTGCTCATGGAGGACCATACGCAATTTCTGGAAATCCACCACCTGATGCAAATGAGAACTGCAAACCCAATTATCTAAGTGTCATGAGTTGGACAAGACAATTTTCTACTCTGTTTTTGTCCAATCCAAGGGCATTGGATTACTCCAATGAAAGTAATTCAGCTTTTTCGATTAACACACAACTAGGTAATGTAAATGAAGTTCCAGTGAGTGTTAAAAATCAATACACCGTATATTCAATACTTGGCACAACATGGTCATCTCCAACTCCTGCCAATAATCCAGACTGGGATAATGATTTAACTACAGAGGCTACTGCAGATTCACCGGAAGCTAACTGGCAAGGGGCTCCTAATGCAGGTCCATTTAACAACGGAACGACGGGTGGTAATAGCGCATTTGTTACGATAACTTGCCCAAGTGCAAGTCAAACTATATTAAACACGTATGATGATTGGGCAAACTTGAAGTTTGACATGACTCCTACTAGCAGTTTTTCTGATGGAGCTGGAGCAAAAGACAAGAAATGACCATTACCGAATTGACTAAGTGTAGAAATATTATACAGAATAGGAGTCAGAAAAAATGAAACGTGAACGTAGTCAACTTTTATTAATCATAACGGCATTTGCGATTGTCGCTGCAGGAGCAATTCTAATAGTATCTTTAAATCAACAATCCACTGTGAAAATTCAAGATATTTCTAAAATCATAAATAATAGCTCAGATAATTACTATTTTCAAGTGATACCTCCTCCACTTCCATTTCATGACACGTTTGATGAAGCAAAAAATGACAAGAGAATCAATTACAGAGAGCCAAATTGCATCAATCCCGAAACGGCGTCACCTGGTAGTTTTGTTGATACGATGGATGCCAACGGAAATATCAATAGGACTTACACAAACATCAATTACGACTTTAGTACACATTGCGATGTGGATAAGGAACAATTTAACGTATTTCAAGGAGTGCGATACGAGCAGCTAATTTCATATGTCATACACATCCCAGATAAGAAATTGCCAATTCCAGAAAATGCAAATCTTTCACGAGAATTTCTAGCTCATCAACTAAACTCCTCCTTAAATGATCTACTCAATGATCACCCAAATAGCGCTATGAAGACTTTGTATTACATCAAAAATGTAGTAAATGGGGTCCCAACTGACAATCAAGATAAATCTGATTTGAAGACAAGACCTGGTTATATCCAAGATACTTTTGTCAGAAATGTAGTGAGTTCACATATTGACGGTTTAGTACAAATGGTACAAAGTTCTTCCTCAACTACTGTCGTACCAGAGTATGGTCCCATCGCAGGGTTGGTATTTACAATAGCTATTGCCTTTATAATCCTCACCTCTACAAAAATTAGAATACATGATAAAAAGATCCTCTAGATTCTTAAATGATTCCAAAATCTTTTCCGTTACATCCCTTTCTCTGGCAGTAATTTTTTTAATTTTAGTTCCAACACATTATGCAGCAGCCGTTTCATTAAATTTCGGTTTTTCATCTTACTCTACAGGTGATAGCCAGGTTGGAACTTCGCCCGTTCAAATAACATATGACGATCAACTTAATGCAACCTGGCAAAATGGTTCTATCGACACAATTAACGTCAACGTAGTATCCACCACAGATCCACAAGGTATTACACTTGCGCTCTTGGAAGTAGATCCTATTAGTGGGCTTCCGGCGCCAGATTCAGGTTTCTTTAGAAATACAAATCTGATATTCACAAATGGGAACAATCGTTTTCCAATGACGGGGGTGGTAACAATTTCTATTTCAAATGCCCAGGCAAATTCAAGCAGCACTTCAATAGATCAATTACCAATATCAGTGATATCTAATTCCTCAAACACATTAGGGGATCCCGGTCTTTTGTTAAATCTAAATGAAACAGGAGTAAATACGGGTTTGTTCACTGGAAAGATTGGTTTTACAAACGGACCGTCTTCTGGAAATCTTTTACATGCAGTACCTGGTGATGAAATAACTGTCTCTGATTTTGTCTCTGGGTTGGTAACAAATGGCCTAATAATTCCAAACCCAAGAAATGATGTCGGTACAATACAAGTTAATGCTGGAGACAATCTCACTGCATCTTTTGGAGGATTGGTGACTACTGTGTCCATCCAAGGTCAAACAGGTGAGGGAGGCGGGGGCGGAGGTGGATTTATTCGTCCCGGACTAGTTCTGGATGTTGTACTAGGGGCCATTGGAGGTAGTCCATATATCGTATCACCACCATCCTTTGGAGGAGGCTACTATCATTTTTCTGATGGTTTAACACTAGTTCAAGGAACCAACAAAACAATATTTGACATATCAAAGTACAATCAAGAAATCCCTAAACAGGTCATGACTTCTGGAGAAAAAGTTAGTATGACTTTTAAAACATTTGAAAGCTATAACCTTGAAGGCGTAGTCCACATGGGTCTATATTTAATCCCACGCGGAGCTGAGGACATGATTACGACAAATAGCATAGCGTCAATTGTTTATGATAATGGCTCTCCTGTTGAAGTAATTGATCCAAACCACATACTGGCTAATAGTTTGGCATCAACTACATCTGATGGAAAATTCCAATATACTCAATTTTCATTTACTCCGACAAAATCATATGATAAAATGTCATTTCTTGTCAGAGCCTGGAATGATCACATGTACTCTACTGATGCAAGAATATATGATGCAGTTGATACACAAAAAGTTGTCAAGACCTTGCCAGCAGGTGTTGTTTTGTACAAAAACTTTAATGATTTAGAAGCAACCTTGGAAAACGAGGGATTTTACAAGCCCGGGATAATGGCCCACATTCATGATACATCTGCCGTCTTTAATGGCAATCAAGCCGGGAGTGTTTGTTGGTTGTATGATACAATAAACCATACAGTGACTATGGTTATATCAGACAATAATGACAACGAGCTGGCATCAGCAAAAGCGATTCTTCAACCATATGAAGTTGAGAAAAAAGGGGATTATACGTTCATGACATTTACTTCTGAGCAGCTAAACAGATGGAATGAAGATCAAGAACAACGTACGATGGGGATAGAAGCAGCAAAAGCAATGTTCATGGCAGCAGAAAATGGATTGCTTGGACACCGCAACTGGTAAAGGTCTGGGTTGAAAAAGATCATATATTAGTATTTTTCACTTCAATTCCCAAAAGATACAACTACCACTCAAATCTATACGAGTCGTACGCAGACAAGTTCGAAGACTGCCATGTGACTTCTGTCTTGTCCTTTAGATATTTTACCTCAGCTGGAGGATCAGCATGTACTTTGTATCTCGTGCCAGGATCCACTTTGAGTACACGTGGTTTCAATTCCATTCCTTTTGGAGCGGTAAGAACAAAGACAAATTTCTTGCAGTCAGTTGATAAAGTATAGGAAAAGTGTCTCTCAGGTTCCTCCCAGTCATACTCTAATTTTAAAAATCGCCTTTTTTGATTGGGTTTGAATGGTCTGTCTAGTTTTACTATAAATTGTTTGGTAGTAGGCTTGTTCAAATCAAGACTGAGTATCTTGAGTTTCTTGTTAGTTTCATCTCGTACAGTTGCATTCAGATCAGCAAAATCACGAGGTATATCACCTTCGATAAAATATGACACATTATCAAGAGGCTCTTCTGTGATATTTACCATATTCCAAAGCCAAGTATGATGAACCAACATACTTTTGGGATTAGCAATATCAAGATGTATCCCAATTTTGGGAAAATGAAATTTTACTCTAGGTTCTGATTTTTCCTTTTGGTCATCTATCTTACCAAGTGGAGCCAATTTGTTTCCCCAGCCTTCACCGTAGACATTAAAGATAGAAAGTTTTTCACCATGTTTTATCTTGTAATCCCCGATATAGTGCATCAGAGATTTGTACTCTGGAGATAGTTTTTTTATGTCACTTGCAATTCGTGCAGATGTGAGAATCTGCATTGGTCTTGCCATATCCATTACTCTACGGGCCATAATTATTCCAGGACCCCAATAGTTTTCCTTACCTGTAAGATCTTTGATAAAGTAAACAGGTCCTGTGTCAATCCCTATTCTTATACGAAGTTTGTGCGAACCCTTTTGTAATTTGTTATACTTTGATAAAATTTTGTGCAGTTCAATTGCTAGCCTCAAGGGTTTCTCGTGACTATCAGCAAATCCAATTGACATACCATCTCCAGTGATTGTCATTACATCGGATTTAGGGTTCATTTGTATGAAGGTGGCAGTCCTTCCTATCAATTCATTGAGCGCCCAAACTTTGCGTGCTTGGTCCTTAGTCAGGACGTTAGGATTTGCGCTTCCTACAATATCCGTGTAAAACCAATGAAAGGTCCTTGTCAAGGTCTTGATGTCTGTGAAATTGCCTTCAAGGATATCTTTACGTAGAATATGTGAGAGGTATGAAATAAATTTCGGCGGAGAGGATTTTAGTATCTCATAACTGTTCAGAGTTCTCACAGGTTGCTTAATTTTTTGTTTCTTCATTTCCTGTAAAATCCAATCTTTTCCTTTTCCTGATTCCTCAATAAGTCCTAGTATCTCACCTATCATAGGGAGATTTGCATCATTTGTTTTATTTTTGCTCAGACCAGTACTACGATTGTTTGTGAGCATAGATATTCCAAGCAATCCATGTATTCAAGGCTAACGGTAAATCTTTTGAAATTTATGTTAGGAAGATCTATTTAACAAATAGCAGGTCCGCCAGGAGGATTGACACAATTGGTATTATTCTTTGTAGCCATAAGACCTGTTATACCATGACCAGTCATTCCAGTTGGTGACGATACCACATTCATCATCGTAATCAAGTCTGAAAAGGCTTTATCCATATCTGTCTTGCTTACTTTAATTCCACGTGCATCATTTAAGAAAACCATTACACTCTGTCTATATTGTTTAATCAAATCATGCAAGTGACTCCTTTCATCTTGATATTTGACTTTAATTTCGCTAAGTTGCGTCGTACAGCCTGCTCTTATCTTATCTACGCCACTTGGACTTGAGGTTTGAATTTTATCTCTACAATCAAGCATGGCAGCACGTGTTTCAGATTTTTGTTGTTTAAAGTGGATAACGGCTTGATGAACAAAGTCTGAAATTTTTTGCGCAGATTTAGTATCATTCATACTTGGTTGGTTTACGTTAGTTTGATTACCGGTAGAACCTGTGTTACTCATAGTACCGGT
>JBGPGB010000041.1:0-9440 GCA_041483595.1 Nitrosotalea sp. | reverse complement strand
TGTAGATGATGTAGGAATTAAAAATAGAGAGGGAAGACTAGAAGTAAAATGGAGAATTCCAAACTCTCAAAAAAGATTTGAGACTCCAAAACTTGAAGGTTTAATCGAGGAATGGGTAAAATGGGGTTGGAGCGATTCTAAACCGCAGATAAATGATCCATTATTTGATTTTCTATCAGAATATCCTAAAGGGCCAATGATTAAAATCCTAAAAAGACGTCTCTCTAGAAAATTTAAATTGTTTTCAAATGATAAATACGAACCTGTAGAATGGATAGACCTTTCTGAATCTGGATTTAGTGTGGAATTAACTGAGATAATTCTTGGAGGATCAAAATGGTGGTCAGTTGGTTTTGAAACCTTGGGAAACAAGATTACGCTAGAATCATTTCAAACCAAAATAAAAGAGATGTCAAGTAAAATTCCGTTGAAATTAAAACTAGAAAATTCTTTTGGATATCCAAAATGGATATCAAGAGCACTTGAACATTGACTAGACTTGTATTTCATTCTTTAAATAACTATTTCTATGAAAATTCCGCAAAATCTATTCCTTGTGTTTTGTTATGATTTGATATCCAACTTTGTTGATTATAGTCTCTAGCATCATGCGTAAGTCACTTCCTTTCCTATAATCTCTGGAATACGGACCAACTGTTGTTCTTTTACCACGTGCAAGTTCATACCCCTTGACTGCAGAATCCTTTCCGACTATTCCAATACAATTTCCACCATATCCACGAATTGCAGAAAAACATGGAATGTCACTAGGTCCATCCCCCAAGTATATCATATGCTCAAAAGGGATCCTTCTGTCTACACGCTTGACTGCATTGTTTACTAGATATGGTTTCTTTCGCAAATCAGTTCCTGAGACTCCCTTGTTAATTGCATACAGGAATTTGGTCTTTTCAGTAAATGTAACACTTGACTTGATTCCTGTGATAAAACCATGCATATCTGTTGTAAACTTTCCTGCAAATATATCATCAAAATATTTTGAAAGAACACTACCTTTTATCACATCCTCTATTCCAGATGATATGATGTAACACTCTAGATTTACACCAGCCTTTACAAAATCCCTGTTTTGCTTTATCATTGATTTCAATTCAGGAATAAATTCTGTAACTCCCTTGTACGGTTTAACCTGTTTGCCAAGTGTAGCCAGTTTTTCAACGGTATCTTGTTCAATATGACCTGATTTCATTAGTTCCACAATCTCGTTCATGTAAGCTAACGGGGGATCCCAGCCTTGTGAGACCATTCGAGAGATGTTCTCCCAAAATATTTTCTGGGATAACCCATTGTAATCAAGCAAAAACCCGGTAGTATCTGGAGCAAGTGTATTGTCACAGTCACAAATTATCGCTATTGTATTTTGGTCCAATCTGAGTTTATTTTACAAAAGTCGCTTGATATCTTTATCCCTTGTAAAATACAATTCCTAAATAAAGGACAAGACCAAAAAAAGAAAATGAAAAATGCCCAGTGTAAAAGATGTCTAAATAAATTTAAGGAAAAAGAGATCTATACAATTCAGCAATTCCAGTATAGGCAATCTCCTTCTTATGATTGGACAAAGGAATTCTTTGATATGCTAAAGATAAGTGAATGGGATTCTTTTTGTGAAGATTGTATACGTTACTATGGAGAAATATCAAATAATGTCTGGATAAAATACTGTTCCAAATGAATGATTTTTAGATCTTCAAATGATTATCCAAAAAAGAGAGTGTCTTGTTCCATGCATCCTTTGTCTCTTGAGGTGCATAGGTCGCACCAGACGGATTTGCAAATGCATGACCTAATCCCGGATAAATATGGATCTCATTTTCTACTCCTATGCTGTCAAGGGTAGACTTGAATTCTTTTACTTGGCTTACTGAAATTGATTGATCCTTCTCTCCAAAAAATCCCAAAACAGGCCACTTGATTGTAGATAACTTGAAAGTGTCTGTCACTGGTTGACCGTAATAAATTACAGTTGCATCAATCTTGTTGCCGCTTAGTGCATAGTTTAAAGACTGACTTCCTCCAAAGCACCACCCAATTGTAGCAATCTTAGTTACGTTATAGTTTTGCTTGAGAAGATGTACTGCAGAATCAATGTTTGTGATTCCTTTTTGCACATCAAAAGAAAGCAAGAGTTGTCTTGCACCATCAGGAGTTGTTGCAACTTGTCCTGTGTATAGATCAACTGCCATAACCACATAACCATGTGATGCAAGCCCTCTTACCATACTCTTGATGTTATCATTTAGACCCCACCACTCATGAATCAAGATTACTCCTGGAAAGTTACCCTCTTGCATTGGTTTTGCAACATAACCCGTGGTATTTTCAAAGTAATTCACTGACGCTGTCTTTATCTCAAGAGGACCACCATCGAACATGTCTGAATTCTTGGTACCTTCTTTGGTATATTCCGGCAGAACATGTATTGCCCAACCTCGTTCGATCAATATGGCAACACTACTTGCCCTTACACAAGCGGGATTTCCATCGCTTTTTTTCATAATCAATTGTAAATTATCTGGGCAAACAATCTGATTGATTGGAATTTTCATTCTTGCTTGCTGTAAAGGTGATAATGAATGTGTTTTTGTGGGATTTACTTCCAAGCCATTGGCATATTGTAATGCTAGCCATGATGACACTAAAACAAGTATTAGAAGAGTTGCAAATAATCTCTGATACACAATTCTCAGTATGCGTGAAATATCATTTAAACTTGAAGCAAATCTATGTTAACCAGGACCTTGAATCTTTCTTATCGCTTGAAAAAACAGGTAAAAACCAATCTTTAGTATAATTGGAATAATCAGATCACGCTTTATTGAAAGTTCTATTTAGACCCAAAACATACTGTAAAACCTTAAAATTTGAAATCATGTCTTCATTTTTTTTGTGAAAAACCTCGTAGTCTAAGAAAACGCAATAGTGCAACATCATCTTGCCGTTTTATCTGTGATGAAACTATGGAGCTTGCAAGCTTCGTAGTGATTGGCTCAAAACGAGTCATGACTTCTTCTCTTAAGCTTTGCAAGTCAGTTTCCATTACCTTGAAAAAATATTCTTGATCACCAATTGTAGAATATGCCTCTATGATACGTGGTTCTTTTCGAATAAAGTCCTGCAATCTCTTGACATCATCTTCTCCAAGTCCAGTCTCAGCACCAACATATGCAGAGATCCCAATTCCAAGTCTTGACCAGTCTAACTCGATTTTGTATTTGAATACTCCCCTTTCTTTCATGTTGCTTACTCTTTTTGCTATTGTGCGTTGGTCAACTTTGAGAATTTCTGCTAGTTGCTTGAACTGCATGCCTGCATCCTTTGCCATGTATTCCAATATCATTAGATCTAAATCGTCAGAGACAAAGGCTGGTTCCTTCATAGCAAATTGAATGATATTTGATATCATATCAATGTTTTCTTGATGGTATCTAATAGCACAAAAATCTATATTCATGTTTCTGGATGGAGAGCTGATTACAAATGGGTACAACCGTGGATTTGAAAGGATCGGAAAAGTATCTGCTACATGGAATCAAAATCCACATTGTACAAAATGGAATTAGGTGACCTTATGTGGAAATTGTAATACTTCTAGTTGTACTGGTAGGTTCTCTTGGATTAGCTGTAATTTTTGGTCGATATATGGCAAGAATGATTGTCTATGAAAAGAGACCATTAGAAAAAACACTGGGTAGAGTAGAGAATGGATTCTACAAGATAATTGGTGTAGATAGATACGAGCAGATGACATGGAAACAATATTTTCTAGCACTAGTAGTGACTAATATTATAGCAGCAGGTTTTCTAATGGCAGTACTTCTCTATCAGAATAATCTTCCGCTTTCACCAAAACCAGGACTATCATTTGATCTTGCATTCAATACTGCTGCCTCATTTGTTACAAATACTAATCTTCAACACTATGCTGGAGATCAACAGTTATCCATATTTTCCCAGATGGTGGGATTGATCTTTCTTATGTTTGTAGCACCTGCATCTGGAATATCTGCAGCGTTTGCATTTATCAGAGGCTTTATCAGAAAAGAATTTGGATTAGGAAACTTCTATGTTGATTTTACTAGAATAATTTTAACACTTCTACTGCCTATTGCATTTTTCTCAGCCCTGTTATTGCTTTTCCTTGGAGTTCCTCAGACACTAGACTCAACAATCACAGTAGGTACACTCCAAGGTGCTAGTCAAATAATTACTATAGGTCCGGTGGCAGCACTAGAATCAATAAAAGATCTTGGAAGTAATGGAGGTGGATTTTTTGGTGCAAATTCTGCACACCCATTTGAAAATCCAACCGGCATCTCAAATGTCTTTGAGTGCATCCTTATGCTTGTAATACCATTGTCATTTCCCATGGCATATGGCCATCTGTTAGGAAAGGGGAGGGGAATTTCCATACTTGCCGCCATGTTAATTGGATTTGGAGTGATGCTTGTCCTTGGGTTTTCAGAACAGAGCGGTCCGGCTGGTCTTGAGACAAGATTTGGAAGTTTCGGAAGTGTACTCTTTCAGGAATCATCCATAGCAACAAACACTGGTTCTGCAAACGCAGCTCTCACGGGAATGTCACCCAATGCGGTAATTGGACTTTTCCTTGGCATGTTTGTTCAAGCAATCCCTGGAGCGGACGGTGCAGGAATGATGATGATGATTATCTTTGTAATACTTACTCTCTTTTTGGTTGGACTAATGGTTGGAAAGACTCCTGAATTTATGAGCATGAAGATAAATCCAAGAGACGTTAGACTTGCAGCGTTTGTATTTCTGATACATCCAGCTCTGATATTGATTCCAACAGTGATGGCATATACTACTGAGAGTGCACAGAGTGTTCTTGGAGCACAAACAACCCCTGCAACATTTACGCAAGTTTTGTACGAGTATAGCTCAGCTGCTGCAAACAATGGATCAGATTATCTTGGCACATCTGCAAACACACCATTTTGGAATTGGTCTACTGCGGTGGTCATGTTACTTGGACGTTATGCACCATTTGGATTGATGTTAGCAATCGCCGGATCATTTACGCTGAGAGATAGAAAAGAAGTTGTCGAACCAATCAAAACTTCTGGCTTTCTTTTTGTTGGCGTATTGTCAATCATGGTATTCATTTTAACAGCTCTTACTTTCTTTCCATTCTTGGCAATGGGACCATTTTCAATGTAGTGTGATGAAATGATGGCGACAAAAATAAAACAATCAATGTTTGACAAAAGAATGCTCAAGGATTCTGTAACAAAGCTAAGTCCGCTCTACCTTGCCAAAAAAAGCCCAGTAATGTTTACAGTTGAAGTCGGGTTCTTTTTGGTACTTGCAATAGGTTTGTTGCCAAACATGTCATTGGAGTTCATAAATGAAAACCGTGTTTTTTATATTGAAATTGCAATAATTCTAATTGTTACAGTCTGGTTTGCAACATTTTCTGAATCACTCTCAGAATCTCAGGCAAGAGCAAAGGTTGATGCTCTCAAAAATTTGGAGAAGGAAGTTTTGGCCAAAAAACTTGTAGACGGCAAAGAGGTTCCGGTAAGTTCAACCAGTCTCAAGGTAGGAGACAGAGTTCGAGTTTATGCTGGAGAGATAATTCCAAGAGATGGTATTGTACATCAAGGAAAAGCATTCATAGATGAATCCATGATGACTGGAGAGTCAAACCCCGTCTTCAAAGAAAAGGATAATCCAGTTATTGGAGGAACCAAAGTGGCAAACGACAGTATCGTAATTGAGATAACTTCGGAAGCTGGTAAGAGCTTCCTTGATGAGATGGTGGGATTAATTGAAAGTGCAAAAAGACCAAAGACAAAAAATGAGATTGCTCTTACTATACTGCTTTCAGGATTATCAATAATTTTCATAACTGTAGTGGGAACTATGTTATTCTTTGGATATTATCTTGGATACCATATGGACGTCTCAGTACTCTTTGCATTACTAGTAGCTTTGATGCCAACCACTATTGGAGCATTATTACCTGCCATAGGCGTTGCTGGAATTAACAGACTGGCAAGAGACAACATCGTAGTAAAATCAGGAAAGGGAGTAGAGGCAGCAGGTGATTGTGATATACTCATCTTAGATAAAACTGGAACTATCACTGAAGGCGCCAGAAGAGCAATTGCCTTTGTCCCGATGGAAAAATTTACAGAAGAAGATATTGCACAAGCTGCTTACGCGGCATCTTTTAGTGATCACACCCATGAAGGAACATCAATTATTGAACTTGCAAATGAGAAGAAAATTGAACCGCCATTTATGATGGAGATTATGACAGGAAAACCTGTTGAGTTTAGTTCAGAAACACGATTTAGTGGCATAGAGTTTTCACCAAAGAAAAAATTATCCACCACACAGGATCAAACTCTAAAATCATCATTACCACGTACTAGAGTTTCTGCCAAAGTGGAAGAATTGGAGGAATCTAATACGCCAGTAAAAATCCTAAAAGGAGCAGTTGAGGCAATTCTAAAGATTGCACAAAATGTAAACGAGCCAGAATTACGATGGAAGGCTCAAGAGATGTCAAAGAATGGCGGAACACCGCTTGCAGTTGCAGTAAATGATGAGATAATTGGATTGATCGCACTCAAGGATGCTCTCAAAAAGGACATTCGAACAAAGTTAGATGAAGTCCGTGTCTCTGGCATAACAACGGTCATGATTACAGGTGACAATCAACTCACTGCACAGGTAATTGCAAGAGAGGCAAATATTGATCAAATTATTGCAGAGGCCAAACCAACTGACAAGCTAAATAGAGTAGTAGAGGAACAGCTAAAGGGTCACGTTGTAGGTATGATTGGGGATGGAACTAATGATGCACCTGCACTTGCAAAAGCTGATGTAGGACTTGCAATGAACAGAGGTACTGCAGCTGCAAGGGAAGCTGCAAACATGGTGGACCTTGATTCTGATCCTTCAAAGATTCTCAAAGTTATAAAACTTGGAAAACAATTGTTAATGACACGTGGTGCAATCACCACATTTTCTATTGCAAACGATGTTGCAAAATATTTTGCAATCCTTCCTGCAATGTTCATGAAAGATAATCCAAAAATGGAAGTGCTCAATGTAATGCAGCTTCACAGTCCTGAAAGTGCAGTACTATCAACATTGATATTTAATGCAATAGTAATTCCAATGTTAATACCGTTATCACTCAAGGGTGTAAAATACGAGCCAGAACTTCCAGAGAGGACATTCATCAAAAATATGATGATATATGGACTCGGAGGAGTTGTCTTTCCATTTGCAGGCATAAAAGCAATCGACCTACTACTGTCAGTCTTTATGAGATGATATAGATGAGAACAATAAAGAGCAAAGTATTTTCGCCCGCCATTAGGATCGTCGTGCTGATGATTATTACTACAGGGGTTGCCTATCCGTTGCTTGTTACAGCAATAGGTCAGACTGTTCTTCCATACCAGTCAAATGGAAGTCAGGTTATACTAAATGGTAAAACAGTTGGATCAGAAATTATAGCACAAAATTTCAACTCTACAAAATTCTTTCAACCAAGAAATGATTCTGCATCAGGTGTAGATCCAGACATTACTCCAGATAGTGCAATTTCTCAGATACCTGCGATAAGTAATGCAACTGGAATACCTGTAAATGCTTTGAAAACATTAGTTGATCTAAATATTGCAAGGAATCTGGAAACAAATGCTCTAGTCTTTGCACCAGATTACGTCAACGTATTGAATCTCAACATAGAACTAGTAAAGCAATATCCCGAAGTGTATGCACAAGAAGTTTCAGTAAAGGGGGGAACTTGACATGAGTGGCATATTGATAGCATTTGTCATATCTCTTGCAATATCTGGAGGAGTATTGATGTATTCCTTGTTAAGAGCTGAAAAATAATCAAAGTTCTGGTAATTTCAATATGACAATAGTTGATTTTTACGAAAAAGCCATTGAGGGACAATGGTATGACCCACGCATTAAGAGGACTGTACAAGTTTTTGCAATTACATATGAAATGACAAAAAAACCTAGCCGAGAAAAGACACTGACAATGGAAATTTTGGCAGATTTTCCAGATTCTGGAAATTTTGACTATATTGATGATGTGAAATTGACATATGAGGAGGGAATGCCTGTTTATCCTAAGATACAAGTAGGAAGTATGAACAGAAGAGAGATCATAAGTCCTTGAGATATCTAGAAACAAGCGATATTGTTCAAGGAAAGTTTTGTATGTCTAGAGTGAGAAATCAAAGTAAAACTTGGTAGTGTATTAAACTAATTTTGGCTAAATACATCCCAGTATAACTGCGATATCCCTATTCTACATGAATATAATCCTGACACTCTGATTGAAGAATCTTGTTCTTAAAATAGACCTGCAAAAATGGTATTCTTATGGGAAGGGATGACCATAATTCATGGTTTAGTGAAGGTAATGAGAGGGCAAAGGAAGAAAACAACGAGGATGCACTAATTGCATATGATAAGGCATTGGAGATGGACCCAAATCATATCAGCGCCTGGAACAACAAGGGTATTGTATTGTCAAAATTGAAGAGATTTGAAGAGGCAATCAGTTGTTATGACCAGGCAATTGAGATGGACCCTGATTATACCAGTGCTTGGTACAACAAGGCAAACGCACTCCGAAATTTTGCCCAGTCACTTGTGGATGAGGCAAATAATGACCGTACTAACGCTCCAAAAATGGTCAACCAATCAATTGCACTATTTGATGCTGCTGACAAGTGTTATGACAAGGGAGATGCCATCTCGGGAAAAAAGCATGAATCTTGAAAAGATCTGTGGCGAGATAATGTCGTCTGATAAAAATATTCTTCTAATTGCTGTTTCATTTAGAACTGAATCACATTTCAAAGAGAGAGCGGGATCTAAAAGTTTGCAAACAAAAGAAGAGATTGAAAAATCACTAGCTGACGCAGCATTACGTTGGGTGACTAGAAGATCACTTAGAACACTTGGTGAGCCTCTCTATGCTATGGCAAAATATGAAAAAGTAAAAAGAATCACAATCCCACTTGGGAGATATGGAATAATCCTATGTTCTATACAGCCAACGGCTAATGCCGAGACAATCGCTAACAAATTGATACAGATTCTAAAAAAATATTAGGATTATTAAAATTTCAAGTCTTAATTTCTAAAAGTGATTGGCTCAAAAACAAAATACTAACCACCATAACCGGAATTTCCAACAAAGTCAGCACTTGCTGGAGTCCTGTATTGTTTTGTCACATTAATTCCTTGGTCTGTTGTTACCATAACATTACTCAAGTCACTGGCATCAGGTGGTGAGAGCGATACTTTTTCTCCTGGGTTTAGAATGGAAATTATATCAGATCTAGTAGTTCCACTATAGTGTACGGTGACATTTGTCAAAGTATTCTTGCCGGTATTTCTGAGCGCAATAT
>JBGPGB010000040.1:0-9552 GCA_041483595.1 Nitrosotalea sp. | reverse complement strand
GGATTCCCTTTTATCAGACGTACTACTTTATTATCCATGATATCAATAGCAGGAATTACTTTCACTTTTTGCACACTCGCAAAAAGTTCTTAATTATAATAGAACCAACTTTACTTGATTTTTCAGGATGAAATTGTGTTCCAAATAATGTCTGATTTTCAATTACAGCTGGTACATTTATTCCATAATCAGAGTCAGCTTTGACGATATCGTCATTTTTTGGTTTTACTCTATAAGAGTGAACAAAGTAAACCCACGAACCTTGCTTTACTCCCTCTAATAAGACACTTGGCTTTTTTATTTGAAGATCATTCCATCCCATATGTGGAATCTTGAATTTGTTTGGAAGAAGAATTACTTCACCATCTAAAACTCCAAGTCCGCCCAACTTTCCTTCTTCACTTGTATCAAAGAACATTTCCATTCCTAAGCATATGCCCAACACAGGAATCTGGTTCTTTACTAGATCATGAAAGGCAACTTTTGAAGTACTGAGGCTCTTTATCGCAGGATCAAAGTTTCCCACTCCAGGCAAAAGTAATCCAGAGTAATTTTTTATTTTTTCTAGGTTAGTTATGATATCTACTTCTGCTTCATTTTTTTCTAAGGATGATTTTAGACTAAATATGTTTCCTGCTCCATAATCAAATATTGCGACCTTAACCATCACATAGCACCCTTGGTACTTGGTATTCCTTTTTGTCTTTTATCATAACCTGCTGCGGTCCTCCAAGCTATTGCAAATGCCTTTATCGCAGCTTCAATTTTGTGATGATCGTTTTCACCATATTTGACAGATACATGCATACAGATATTTAGATTCTGAGCCAATGATCGGAAAAAATGTCCCAAGTCCTCTTTCGAAATTCCTTCTAGATGATTTCTCTCGATATACAAGTCAATCTTTTGGTATTGTCTTTTGATAAGATCTAATGATGCCTCTGCAAGAGATTCGTCCATTGGTACTGTGGCGTGACCAAATCTTACAATTCCGATTCTATTGCCTAGAGATTTATCCATTGCATTTCCAAGAGCTATCGCTGCGTCTTCGATCAAGTGATGATCTATTCCATCTATTGATTTTGCATTCAATTTCAGGTCTAGCATAGCATGTTTAGCCAATGATGTAATTAGGTGATCGAGAAATGGCAGACCTGTTTTGATGGAAATTTTCCCATTTCCGTCCAGATTTACCTCAACTAATACTTCGGTTTCCTTAGTTTTCCTATTGATTCGAGCTGTTCTAGATTTCATTAAAATCCCTGAGTAGAGAAGTGATTTATGCCTCAACTAGATTTAATGTCTTCGGAATTAGATCTATTGATTTGACTATAATGTCAGCATTATGGCTCTCAAATAGAGCTTTTTTTGCTTCTTGGTCTTTGCTAGTACCATATACTCCACAGAATATTGTTGGTATTCCAGACTCGTCGGCCTTTTGCGCCATGATATAATCCTCCATAGAATCACCCACATATAGTAAGTAATTTCCACTCATGCCTTTTATTGCAGATAAAAGTGATTGAGGATTAGGTTTTGCCAATTCACGCGACTCATCTTCGAGAAATCGTGAATTATTCAAATCAAATTCATTTAGCAAGTCCTTAAGAGAGTGCTTTGCAGATAAAAAACCTCGGCCTGATACAATAGCAATTCTCTTGCCAAATCTTTCATGTAGCTTCTTTACAACATCTTTATTCAAAAGTACAACATCATTTTCAATTAGTCCCAGACCATCAAAAAACTGTGGTTTTCTCTTGTAAAGTTGGATGTATAATTCAGAACCATAAAACATTTCATCAAATATAGAAGAAAGAGGATTCTGAAATTTTGTACTTGGATATGCTAGTTTTTTTTTAATATCAAAAACATCAACATTAATGGTATCAAGATATTTCTCGACTGATTTTATTCCAGTTTGATCTGCATTATTTATTACTTTAAATACAAATTTAGAAAATAGTTCATTTCTTTTCGTTGCTGCAACTACAGCAAGTATTAACGCATAGGTAACATCTATCTCATCATTAAAACCTCCAGTAGCTTTGAAACCTTCTATCATCTCTGTTGTTACCAAGATCGATTCATTTACTTGAGTCATTTCCTTTAGAATAAAATCTACAGTTTTTTTTATGGCCTGATCATAAGAGTTAGATACGTCAATTAAAACTCCATCACAATCAAACACAACAGAATCCAGTTTCTTTATCTTCTTGATCTTTTCTGAATTTATTGTAATTCCCCTTTCTATTTCCTTTAAAGTCAATTCAATAAATCCCGTATAGCTGTAAGAAATCTAGAATTCATATCTTGTGAACCTATTGTAACTCTTAGACAGCCTTCACGCTGACCAATTTTACCAAGACTCTTTATCGATATACCTTGTTCAATTAGGGCCTTGTGAATTCTTTGACCAGATCCTCCAGCAGTAAAGAGAACAAAATTTGCTTTAGAATCAAATACCTCAAATATTTTCATCTGCTGAAGATTTGCTATAATTCGTGAACGTTCTTTCTTGACAAGGTTTGCAATATCTGTAAAATATTTGGATTGTTGTAATGCCTTTATGCCAACTTCTATTGCCAAAGTGTTTATCGGATAAGGATATTGAATTACCCTTGTAAAGGTATCAACTATTTTCTCATTAGCCACGAAATATCCCACTCGTAGACCAGCTAATCCAAAGGATTTCGACAAAGTTCGTAATACAATAAGATTATTGAACTTCTTGGTCAATTCTACAATCGAGTAATCAGAAAATTCTACATATGCTTCGTCAATAATGACAAGACCTTTGAATTCCCGAATCAATTTTTCAAGATCTTTTCTCTGAAATTGAAATCCAGTTGGATTATTTGGTGTATCAATGTAAAGAATATGCGCTTTCTTTGAGTTCAACAAAAATTTTTCTAAATCAAGGGTCATATTTTTATTAAATGGAATTTTTATTGTTGGAATAGCATACAATCTACATCGCTCTTCAAAGAATCCAAAAGTTGGATCGGATGTCAGAATTTTGGTTTCTCTAGAAGTAAAGTTACTCAAAAAAAGATCAATTATCTGGTCAGAACCGTTTCCAACACCAATCATTTCTTTTGGCATTCCAAGATATTTAGAAATAGCTTGAACTAATCTTTCTATGCCACCTAGGGGATATTCTCTCACATCTAGGTTTTCTTTAACTTCGTTTATCAGTTTTTGAATGAATTCCTGAGATATGGCATAATTCTCGTTTGAATCAAGTTTTATCACCTTTGAGTATTTGTCAGGTTTCTTGTAACCTGTAAGTTTAGAATATTTCTCTAATTCTTTTTGAAACCAATCTTTTTTCATAATAATCTCCCCCTTACTGCTTCATAGTGATTTGGCAAACCTTCAGCGTCTGTTAAGGCTTTCATATATTTTAAAATCTTTTCCAGAGCAGACTTGGAGGATTCTATTTGAGTTTGCAACTTCATGTAATCTAATACCCCCAATGAGCCTCTAGTTCTTCCAAATCTATTGGTTGGAAGTATGTGATTTGATCCCAACAGATAATCACTAGCTGAAGATGGAGTATTCTTCCCGATTAGTATCAATCCTGCTGATTTGATCTTCTTTGCTAATTGTTGTGGTTTCTTTGTTATTATTTCGAGGTGTTCAGGTGCCAGTCTGTTTGCAAAGTCTACCATTTGTTGTTCTGTACTACAAATAGCTATGAATCCATTTTTTCTTAGGCTTTCTTCAACAATTGAGGCTCTCATAATTGTTTTTGTTTTTTGTTGTAATAATTTTAGTACCGAATTTTTTAATTTCAAAGAGTTTGTGATCAGACAGCACATTGTATCAGGACTATGTTCTGCTTGAGAAATCATATCAAGTGCAACAAGTTCAGCATCTGCTGTAGCGTCCGCAATTATGGCAAGCTCGGTAGGACCTGCAATCATATCAATTGAAACTACCTCGCTGAGTAATGATTTTGCAAGAGTTACAAATACCCCTCCTGGACCAACTATCTTGTCTACTTGCGGAATTGATTCAGTACCATATGCAAGGGCTGCAATAGCTTGTGCACCACCTATTTTATAGAATGCATCCACTCTACAAATGTCAGCTGCAACAAGTGTTAATGGATCTATTTCCCCTTTTTCGTTTGAAGGTGATACGGCTATTATTTTCTTAACACCGGCAATCTTTGCTGGAACAACAGACATGACAATCGTGCTGGGATATTTTGCCTTTCCTCCAGGAATATAACAGCCTACAGTATCAATTGGCAAGAATGATTTTTTTATTACAATGCCATCCATCGTTATTGATATCTTTTCTAGTTTTTTTCGTACAGCACTTTCAGATTTTTCTAACCTTATTTTTGCAAGTTTAATACCATCAATTTGATCTTTTCCGATCTTCGAGTATGCGGATTTGATTTCTTGTTTAGTCACTTTAAAAGAGTGGATTTTTACTCCACTGAATTTCATTTCATATTCCTTGATGGCCTTATCTTTTCTCTTTCGTACATCAGATATTATAGATAATACTTTTTTTCTTACGTCATTATTTGTTTTAGGTCTAACAGAATCTATAACAGAATCTATATCTTGAACATTGATAATCCTCATCAACTTTCCTCATCACGTTTTATCTCCTCAAGTGCCAGTATCTGTTTTGGTTCATGCACTACTAAACCTTGAGCAATCTTTCGTAATTTAGGAATCATTTTGTGAAATTCAGATTTTGGAATAACCGTATTGATACCGTACCAACCTTTTTCGCTCAAAGGACTTATCGTAGGACGTTTGAGAGAGGGCAGATCATGTAATAATTTGTCAAGATGTTCTTCTTTTACATTCAGGAATAGGTGGAGGTGTTTTTTTCCTTCAACTGCTCCCCTTAACATAGTTACTATATCATAAATTTTTTCCCGTTTTGATTTGTCTTTGAGTGATATTTTATTTGCAATTAATACTGCAGATGATTCCATTACTGTATCAATTATCTTCAATTGATTTTGTGTTAGAGTGGTGCCAGTCTCTGTTACATCTATGATAGCATCTACATCCTCAGGAGGTTTTGCTTCTGTTGCACCAAATGAAAGGAAGATCTGTATTTTTTTATTAGATCCTTGACTTAACCATGGTGTTACGATAACTGGTTGTTTCGAACCATAAAGCTTCTTGTAACTTTTGCACTGCATGATAAATCTTGCCGTTGTATTTAGATACTCAGAAGAGATTCTTAATATTTTTTTCTTCTTCGCATAAGATAATATCATATCATCCAATGATTTGAAATTATAAGAATCTGGTATGGCAATTACAAGTTTTATCTTACCATATTCTAAATCAAGAAGTATCTCCACATCTGAATTGGTTTCTTTAACCCAATCTTTTCCAGTTATTCCCACATCATACAAACCAGCAAAAACCAAATTTGGTATTTCCTGAGGACGAAGCATCTTGACCGCAATCTGTGGATCATCTAATAATACGCGATAAGTTCTATCTCTTTTAATTACTCGTGTCCACGATCTTTCAAGTATCTTAAAGGTTGCTTCTTCTATACTTCCTTTGGGAACGGCAAATTTTACTATAGTCAATGTAGTCCTACCAAACTTCTTTGGATATATATTTAGTCGCCTATAGATTGTCTAGGATTTCCTTTGCTCTAGTTACTGAAACATTTTCTTCCTTAGTCATTCTGGCTATTACCTCAGCCATCTTTTCTTGCGGAACCCCTGCGCTTGTGGCAATATTTCTTGCATGAAGTTTCATGTGTCCCTTTTGTATACCTTCAGAAGCCAATGCCCTCATGGCGCTAAAGTTCTGTGCAAGCCCAGCAGCTCCTATAATACAAGCTAATTCTCTGGCTGATTTTATACCCAAAATTTTTACACATATTTTTATCATTGGGTGGATGTTTATTATTCCACCAACAAATCCTACTGGCATTGGTACTTCAATTTCTCCAAGTAGATTTCCATCTCTATTCTTCTTCCATTTTGTAAGTGAAGTATATTTTCCAGATCTTGATGCATATGCATGAGCTGCGGCCTCTACTGCTCTTGTGTCTTGTCCAGTAGCATTTGCAACTGCTACTATTCCATTCATTATTCCTTTATTATGAGTAACAGCTCTGTAAGGATCATTTGCAGCAAATTCATAAGCCCAAATTATATTATCTACTACATCTTCACCACCTATCTCTTCTTTGTCAAATATGGCTTTACCCTTCACCAATCTTTTTGTAGAATAGTTTGATAAAATTCTTAAAATCACTCTTCCGCCAGTTATTTCCTCAATCAATGGTGCAACTGCCTCACACATGGTGTTTGTTACATTAGCACCCATTGCATCACCTACATCTATTAGAATCTCTACCACCAACATTGGGCCTAATTCTGTTGTAATTTCTTTGCATGAAACCTCTTTTGCACCTTTTCTCATCCTTGAAAGAGTTTTACTTTTAGAATTTGCAAGAGATAGAATTGCATCAGACGCACTCAGTACTTTGGAGATTACTAATTTTGCATCAACATCAACAACTTGGATTTGGCCTATACTGTATGATTCGTCAGCTTCCATTATGAAACCTCCATGTTTTCTTGCGATCTTTGCTGCCTTTGATGCAGCAGCAATAACTGATGGTTCTTCTATGACCATTGGAATGAGATAGTCATTTCCATTTATTTTGAAATTTGTTGCTATGCCAAGAGGGTATGATACAGTTCCAATAGCATTTTCAATCATATTATTAGATTGTTCAAAATTAATACCCCCCTCACCCTTTAGAATCTTGATATCGTCTTTTGATAGGTTTGAGAATAATTCCAATGCGCGTAATCTTTCTTCTCTCGTCTTTTCATTGAATTTTGGAATAGATGAATTGGTCAATTTACTTAATAACTCTCAATAGTTTATCATCTTTTTTGTCTGGAAATCCTTTCCCATCAGTATTTCCTGTAAGGATGTATAGATAGTCATCAGGTCCTACACTAACCTCACGAATCCTACCCAAGCCATCCAATATGATCTTTTGTGATGTGATATTACCATTATGAAGAGATAATTGGTATAAGATGTTACCACGAAGAGTAGCCATTACAAGACTATTTTTGAGATCAAGTTTTCCGGTTCCATAATAAGTGATTCCTGCCGGTTCTACACTGATGTTATAACAACTAAGAGAATCCAGATATTCCTTTGAACCAGAACACTCTTGATTTGGCCAACCATAGTTTTGACCTTTCTTGATAATATTCATTTCATCATTTTTTGTAGGACCCTCTTCAGTCTCGTAAAGACTTCCCTGATCATCCCATGCTAGACCTTGTGGATTTCTATGACCTAACGAATATACTGGTGAATTCGGAAATGGGTTATCAGTTGGAATAGAACCATCATCACTTAATCGTAATATTTTTCCAGCAAGTGAGAGTGGATCTTGAGCAGAATTCTCATCCGTTGCATCACCTGTGCCTATGTAGAGTTTTTTATCAGGACCAAATTTGATTACACCGCCATTATCAAATTTTGCACCGGGAATTTTATCTAGTATCACTTTAGCATCAATGATCTTGTTATTAGATTCTGTAATTCGCAGTACTTTGTTCCATAATTTATCTCCCTCATTGTATGTATAGTAAACATATATCAAATGATTTTTTACAAAATCTGGATGTGTTGTTATTCCAAGAAGGCCAGCATCAGCAATATCAGCTACTCGAAAATTAGCAACAGATTCGTTGACAAGTACACCATTATCAATAACTCTTAACTTTCCAACTTTCTCAGTAAGGAAGATTTTTCCATCACCAAATGTTACTGCCCATGGTTTTTGTAAATTTGTTGCAACGATTTGTACTGCATCTGTTCCCGTAGAACTAGTATTTGGTTTTGGGATTACAATAGAACCTGATGGTGATGTGATAATCAAGATTGAAGCTGCAATTGCAGCAATTATTGCTATTATTCTAGTTTTTTTATCCATAGGACTGAGACTTTGGAAATCCTATTAATTATTTCTAAATTCTTTTAAAGAGTATATATCACCCTTGGAACTTTTCTTCACTTAGCGGGGTGGGGAAGTCAGACTAAGGGGCTAAGTCATCCCGGCGGGCTCATAATCAACACTGATGAGATACCCGCAAGTCAGTAGTTCAAATCTACTCCCCGCTATATTCATAATAATCTTAATTCGTTTTAGAAAACCACTTTTTTGAATTATTAAATTCGATCTTGCTGTTAATTTTACCAATTCTTTGCAGTGGACGAGTTAAATGTCTGTGTGCAGAGGTTACAGGTAAGTAGAATTGTTTCTGGATTTGCCTCGGAATCTCTTTCTCAACTTTGGTCAAGTTGCTATTCCCGCATTTTGAGCATTGAAAACCCTGATTTTTGCCCTTTGACTTCATCCGTTTTTTACATTTCATACAAAGAGGGTTCATCATTACGATATGCTTTTCAAGATTAAGTACTTCAAGAAATTCAACATTTAGAACTCTGCTGTGTTTTTTGGAGGATTTTCTTATCCCTCCCCCAATTTTCACTAAATCTCCTTCTATCAATCTCTCTGCTATAATAGTAAGTTTGGTAGGTTTGTACACTGCGCATTTCATTTCAATCCCATTCTTAGAAATGGAAAAGAATACGTGACCACCCAAAATGGTATGTGGTTTTTCGGTTATCTCCCCAACTACATAACCGGAAGAAAAGGGTCTTAGATCATTGATATCAAGCTCATTTTGTAAGTGATCACTAGTACCCTGATTTGAACGAAATATCATATACCCAAAGAATTTTTCTTTTGATTTTACAAGAGCTGCTCCCTTGATTACAGTATCTGGATCTTCTCCACGTACGCCAAAGAAAACTGGATCAGGGCCATGCGGTGCAATTAAAATTCTATCCTTGGACTCATCAAAATTGTTAAATGTTTTGGGAAATGTGAGTTGCTGCATTTTTTCTACACTGTCTTTGAAAATTTCTCTTTTTTTTCCCAGATTCGCTTTATCTCTATATGAGATTAATTCAAATGTATGGTCTCTAAAGTTATACCCTATTGCACCTATTGCACCTATCAGCCCTTGACCGTTACCTAGATGATAAGTCTCAAGTCCATTATCTTGAACAAATTTCTTTGCTTCACATCTACTTACTAGCCTGTAAAGTGCAGTTTTTCCAAATTTAGAGAAATTTTCTGGAATATCTTTGTGTTCATAAAAGACTAGTCCTGGGTTTGCACCATCTTTTATGGCCGAATATTTTTTGATGTATTTTACAATATTTTTTTTTATCAATTGAGGGTTTTTAGTTTCAATTTTTAATGCGACTGCGCCATTTCCTCTAGTTTTCCATGGTACGTTTGGATTAAATCGAATCAAGTATGGGTAATCGAGAAACTTTACTCTCTTTTTTTTTAGATATTCTACTATTTTGAAGGCAAGAAATGTAGTGCACATTCCTTTCCTCGAATCTGTGTCATCAAAACCAATATGAAGAATGGATGTCTCTTTCATTCTATTACAGTCATTGTAAGAGTAGAACGGACATTTTTGAGTTGTCTTATGTTATT
>JBGPGB010000039.1:0-9610 GCA_041483595.1 Nitrosotalea sp. | reverse complement strand
TAAAAACAGAATATCTAAAATCATATTTTTTGATCTATCTTTCAATCCCAGAGGCAGACAACAGAGAGAGTCAAAATAAACTTGATGCAAATAGCAAAGAAATGGGAATAGATGCAAAATTTGAATTTCGGCATAATAACCTTGAACTATTTATGAGACAATGGTACATGTATTTGGAATTTACAGATATGGACGAAGCTGAGGACAATATCATAGAAGAAATGATAAATGTAGGAGATTCAGAACACTATGATCCTTTCAAATGGTTTATTGATACAGAAAAAGCTTATGAAAATGCAAAGATTGTTCTAAAAGAAAATGGTATGCCAGTTAAACGTAAAATAATCACTCTTGGCGAAAGACCCTAGTTTTTGATACAAATCATTTAGACATGAGTTTCTAATTGTGTATTGAGTTTTCTCCAATCTTGATACATCTGTACATATCCTTCCATATTTTCTTGTGACATACCAATGAAGGGATTCTCTTTCATCTTAGAAAGTTGTTTTTGTAAGGAGATGATTTGGAACTCTTTTTCCTTCATCTGTTTATCCACTGTTTCTTCTAATTGTTGATTTTTTATCTTCAATATCTCTGATTCACCTATAGTCAGTTCAGGAATACATCTTCGAAATTCATTTTTTATGGTTTGAAACAGCTTTTGTTCCTGTGGTGACATCTCTGATTCGTCTGTTGGCAGCCTCCAATAATGCCCAGAAAGCGATGAATTTGCATGACCCATAAGCATCTCAACTCGTTCCGAATCCATTCCTGATGTCTTGCATATTGTGTTAAAGTATTTACGAAAACCATGGCATGTCATGGTTTTGTGCCTTGTTTTTGGATTATGAGAGTTTGTTAATACTCCAGCCTTTCTTGCTAGGTTGATAACTATCTCCGCAATACCACCACTTGTATGAATTGGTTCAGGGATGTGGTTCCTACCTTGAATATCAGTCCATTCACCAGCATGTTCTGGTCTGAAATCATAACGTATTAGGGGAGAATTTTCTGTTACCTGCTCCCCATTTCTTTTTCTATAATCACGATACTCAGTGATGGATTGGTATCCCTGTGGTGTAACAAATGCATGATACTCTTCAATAGTATCAGCATAGACTCGTATGGCAGCCCAGTCTTCAATAGGTTTGATATCCTTGAATTTGATGTCTTTAATTGCACCTTTTCTCATACCAGACATTAATAGTCCTAGTAATGCCTTTTCTCTGAAATTGGCAATGTTGTACATTTTTAAAAGTTCAATTTCGCTATACTTTACATCAGCAGAACGTTTCTTTTCTGGGAAATTTGCTTTTATTCGTACCCAAGCGTCAGACATGCCCTCTATCCTGTTAAAGATTAGAAATTTCTTCAGGGGATGTACCATAGTAATTATGCTGTTTGGATTCACTTGATTTTGTTTTACTCTATCCTTCAGGTGATCAACATAGGTTTCAATCAGATCCTCCATTGTTCTGTTATCTAGTTTTATGAAGTCGTCAGGATGGAATTTAACAAATTCAAAGAAATCATAAAGTGAATACTTCCAATTTTTAAGAGTAGATGAACTTTTAGCTTTTTTCAGATATTTATTAACAGATTCTATCTTTGCAAACTCATTTCTATCGCTTGGTAGTGTACCATTCATGCATTACATAGGTAAGTTGTACCTAAAATACACCAATTATCAATTTTCTTGATAATTAAAGAATCTTGGAAAGTCTGCTTTTTGCGTCTATTTTTAAGAGCACTTTTTTGGTTCCTTCAGGAACCAAGCCTGACCAGTCTTTGCCACGTACGATCATCTCCCGAATATTTGTTCCAGATATCATATCTCTTTTCAACATAGGAACTTCTATGACACTTTTTCCTCTTTTTTTGTATAATGTAATAGTAAATTCATCATTTGAAAAGACCACATCATATGGTGGAACAATAGAATCAACGTGATAAGTCCACCTTTCGTGATCACCAGTATCTGGTATAAAGAACATCTTGACACGTTCTAGTCTTTTAGAATCAAGTGAGGAAAGAATCATTTCCTTTCGTTCATCTGCTGTGAATGGATTTCTTTTCTCATAACTCTTGTTTGAGCTTCCAATCCCAATCCACAGATTTTTAACTTGGGATAATCCAAAATCCACAGCTTCGAGGTGTCCTTTATGAAATGGCTGAAATCTACCAATTAAAAGTCCATTCATTGTCGAGATCTTGTTGCACTTGTTTAAAAAACCATCATTAATTAGATTCCAAAATTAAATGAACTAGTCATGGAGCCAATAAGAATAGATGGTGGATTTGGAGAAGGTGGAGGTCAGATAATCCGAAGTGCAGTTACCTTGTCTGCCATCACAGGCAAGCCAGTTGATATAGAAAATATTCGAAAGAATCGAAAGATTCCAGGTCTTAGGCCACAACATATGCTTGGAGTAAAAATATTATCAAAGATTTGTCAAGCTAGAGTGGAAGGCCTTTATGTTAATTCTACTTCTCTAAAGTTCTTTCCTTCTCAAGGATTAAATTTGGATCTTCAAGAGGATATTGGAACTGCAGGAAGCATTCCATTGATTTTACAAGTATTGATTCCTGCTGTGTCACTTATGAAAAATAGTTTGAAACTATCAATTATTGGTGGGACAGATGTTCCTTGGAGTCCCACATCGGATTATACAAAACATGTTGTAGCTGAAGCATTTTCTAGAATTGGAATCAATTTTACTTCTGAAATAAAAAGACGTGGATATTATCCAAAGGGTGGAGGATTAGTTGAGACTCAAATACAACCTTATAAGAGTTTGAATCCAATATCACTTGTTAAAAGAACTACAACTTCTACAAAACTCATGTGTGCTTATTCTCATATTCCAAAAGAAGTAATAGAAAAAGAGATAGATAACGCAAATACCATTCTTTATAAAAACGGATTTGATTGTGAGATTTTAATAAAAGAAGAAAATGCATTAGATAGAGGTTGTTCAATTCTAATATTTTCATACGATACAAGCTCAGTTATTGGTTCTGACGGCATATATCAAAAGAGTCTAAGTGGCCTAGGTGAATCAGTAGCAAAAAAATTCATCGAATCGGATCTTGGCATTGATCTTTGTCTTTCTGATATGTTAGTAGTTCCACTTTCACTCATCAAAGAGACTTCAATATGCAGAGTAAAACAGATTACAAAACATTTAGAGACAAATCTTTTCGTTGCATCAAAAATAACTGGCTGCAAATATGGAATAGGTAAGCTTGATGATGGTTTTGAGGTAAGAATTTCTGGAATCTCAGACGCCTGAATGAAGTAATGCAGCCATTAGAAGTATAGCCAAGGAGAGTATTACTGTCAGTTTACCAAGCATAATAATTTTTGAACGTAGTTTTTGTAAAAACTCACCAGAAAGCTGTTTTGATTCTATTTTTCTTTCTACCTCAGATCTGATTAATCTTACGTGTATTGCAAATGTAATTATCAATATAATTACAAGTATTATCTTGATGAGAAGAATTATTCCATAGTTTGTGGAAAATATCATTGAAGGTTTTACAATAAAGCCAACCGAGTTGTAGATACCAGTTATAATCAATACAATAAGAGATGGGACTCCAATTTTGTTGAATTTACGTCCTACACGGATCATTATTGACAACCTTCCCTCTATGGAATCTGAAATTGTTTTAAGAAGCGGAGCAAGAACTATTCCAATAAATATCGAACCGCCAACCCAAATCGATGCTGCTATAAGATGTGCCCACATTATGAGTGCATCAATAAGTGACATGACTCTATTTGCAGAATCAATGAATAATATCTATTATCATCTGAGAAGGTTTTTTAATTGAACAAATCCCGTAGCTTCTAGATTTGGTAAATAAGGGAAGAATAGTCATAATTGCATGTTTTGCTGGCCTTGGTGCGATGATGCTATTTTTCTATCTTTATGCAAATTCCTTTCAAGGTGATCTTGATAAAGTAACAGTTCAGATCGATAGTGTAAAAGTTCTTGATGAGAACAAACTGGATAAACGTGCACATCTTGATGTAAGATTTAATTTTCAAAATCCGACTTCTATTACAATGACTGTTGCTACAATTAATTATGAATTATATGCAAATGGAAATAGACTCGGAGAAGGAAACTTATCAACAGAAGATATCCCAGAAGCAGGTAGACCTATTCTTTTTGCAAATGACAATGTTACTTTATCCAATACATTTGATCTTGTAAATAACGACAAGATTGTAAAGGAATATTCTGCTATAACGAGTAATCAACCAGTCAAATATGAAGTCAAGGGACAAGTAACTATACAATCATTTTTGACAGCAATCACCAAAGATTTTGATGTAACTTTTGGTTAACCTAAACCCCAACTTATTTTGGTTTTGGGCGTAATTTTTACAAATGGAGCCTCGTTTTCTTTCCAAGGATTTTCTCTAACCCAAGCAAACTTTTTGTAAAATATTTCATATAGTCGTTTGAATTGTGGACCCTTCTCGATAAAGATGACAGAGCCTTGAACAACAACGGCTTTGTGTTTTCCAGGTGAGTAAATATCTACAGAAATTGCAATCTTTTTATTTTTTTTGAGGTTTGCATACTTTTTTGTATCATAATCTGTTGCAAAATAAAAGAAATCATCCTCAAAATAATATGAAACAGGAGCAATATGTGGGGCGTCATTTGTACACGTAGCTATTCTACACCCTTCATTTTCCTTTAGGAATTCAGTTTCTTTTATAGTAAATTTCAGCATAGGTTGTAACTATTTGCATTAAATAAAAAGAAATGGGCCGAGAGAGATTTGAACTCTCGACCACCTCCGTGTCAGGGAGGTATCCTACCAGGCTAGACCATCGGCCCAATAGGATACGACCTTACTCTAGACGTTATTAACGTTTAAGAAAACAAGAATAATATGCGATGTATTAAATTACCATCATATGATTGGTGATTTTTCACCAGAGGAAAAAGATGGCTTTTACAAAGCAGTCTTTTCTAGACGTGATGTTAGATCTCATTTTACTTCAGAGTTAATTGATGATGAAGTACTCACACGAATACTGAATGCTGCACATCATGCCCCATCTGTGGGATTCTCTCAGCCTTGGAACTTTATTCTTATTAAGAATAAGGAGACTAGAGAGAAAGTAAGAAATTCATTTGATAAGGAACGAATTCGTGCTTCTACTCTTATTGAAGATCCAAAAAGATCAAAGTATCTATCACTTAGGCTAGAAGGAATTTTAGATTGTGCGGTAAATGTATGTATCACATATGATCCTACAAAATTTGGTCCCTTTGTTATAGGAAGATCTAGTATTCCAGAGACAGGCATCTATAGTGTTTGCTGTGCAATACAAAATCTCTGGCTTGCAGCAAGAGCAGAGGGGATTGGTGTTGGTTGGGTCAGCATACTTTCAAATGATGATCTTAAGAGAATTCTTGAAATTCCAGATCATGTAGTTCCTGTTGCTTATCTTTGCCTTGGTCATGTATCAAATTTTGCAGAAAACCCAGATCTAGAAAGTGCTGGCTGGTTATCTCGTCTTAGTCTAAAAGATGTTATCTTTTATGAAAAATGGAATAATGCTAATGATCCTGATTGGCAACAAATTCATGAGATGATCATCTCAAATCTTGATTACGCTTAAATGCTTATCAAGTATGATTTTTTCTGGGCTCGTAGCGCAGAGTCTTATTGACGCGAAACATGGATAGCGCGGTAGCCTCCTAAGTTACAGGTCGAGGGATCGAAGCCCTCCGAGCCCGTCTTATTTTAAAATAAAAATTTAGGTTGTAGTTGCTGTGCCTTTTACGATAGATTTGTAGATATCAACGGTGTAATCTCCCTCAAAGATGTGGGTTACCTTGTCACCATCTACAGATTTTACTCTGAAATAGTGCTCGTATGAACCATCACTTTTTACATTAGTTTGTGCAAAATACACTGGTTTTCCATCCTTGTATATCTGAATTACAACAGGATAACCAGGTGCAGCATTTTGTACTGTTCCCCAAACGCAACCAAATGGTAACTTGCTATCTCCCGGAATATGCATGTAAACAATATTCTTTTCCAAGACAACATTTTCTTCAGGTATTAGTTTTTGATCCCACTCGACACCTTGGGATGTAGACAGTGTAAGACTTGGAAGTAAAAGTATGAAGAGCCCAAAAATTGTGCCTATCAGTAACTTCATACCAGTAAATCTGTATTGTTAAATATTAAGATGACGCATCTATTATTTACAACACTTGATATCAGAAGAAAAACTAAACGATGGTTGTAGATGTGACTGCCATTATGGTGGAGCGATAAGCTGTCCTTCCTGTAAAGAGAATCATGGTAAACATTTTTGTGCACATTGCAAGTAGCTACTTTCTTTTTGAGCTTTCCTTTGCTGCTAAAGCCTTTAAATTGGCAAGATCTACTTTTAGTTTCTCAATCTGAACAAGCGTTTGAAGACTTGCGATCTCTGATTTTAGACTTTCAATTTCTTCATCTTTATTCTTAAGTGAACTTCTAAGTGAATCTAGCTCAATATTTAATTCAGATTTTGCCTGACTTATTTGATTTGATGTCATCTGTAAAGTTTGTTGACTATTGTTGTCAGTTAGCTTTTTTTTTCCTCGTGTACATGTTCATGACCTTCATATCTATGCATATAATCAGTACTCTTTTGAGCCAACCAGCATATAGCTACTAGGAACCAAGAAGCTGCTATGAAAACCATCATGGTAAAATGAACTGCATCTGGAAGTACAAAATACAAGCCCGTTAATGCGGTAGCAAGACAGGCTACCACGATTGTAGGAGTATGTCCCATGAATTTACCTCTAAATTGGTAGAATATAAATAGTAATGGAGATTGTCAGAACAAAAAATGGCTTTGTAAAAATGAAAGGGGTATATGCTAGTCACTATGAGTAGTCTTTTCTTGCGAGATCTCCATTTCTGGAACTTCAGACTGTAAAATCTTTATTTTTTGTAGAAGTTCATTTCGAAGATCTCTTGCTACTCGTCTTACGGTTGGTCTTGGAACCCCAAGTTCTTCTACTACTTTTGAGTAGATATCTTGTTTATCTGTAAAGCCTTTGTCAAGCAATTCATTAATTGCTTGTTTGATGCTTGTGCTTTGAGTATTACGAATCACGAATTTTATTTTCAAGACGTTCTATATAAGACTGTTACTATGTTTTTGGTAATAATTTTTGATATTCGAAAGTTTACCTTTGACATAAAAACAAAATCGTGTGCTTGTATCATAAAATTATAGTTTTTGTAGGAATTGTACAAACATAGATTTGTTACCTAGAATGTTTTTATGTTACCAATCTGATGGCATCTTGCTGAATTAGTAAAAGTATTACTGTACAAGTAAAGTGAAGAAAAGTTCTTATGATTAAAAAATAGTTGTCAAAAGGTGTCCAAGGTAACTATTGAAACAAATTTTGGCAACATAGTCTTTGAATTATTTCCAAATATTGCTCCAGAAACTGTTAGAAATTTTGTTAAATTATCAAAAAGTAACTTTTATGATGGCTCATTATTTCATCGTATAATTCCAGGTTTTATGATTCAAGGAGGAGACCCAAATACAAAGAAGCCAGATAAGAGTAAGTGGGGGATGGGTGGACCAGGATATACAATAAAGGCAGAATTTAGCTCTAGATCTCATCTCAGAGGTATAGTATCCATGGCAAGAGCCACGGACCCTGATAGTGCAGGCTCTCAGTTTTACATCGTAACAACAGATAGTACCTTTCTTGATAGACAGTACACTGTTTTTGGACAAGTCATGCAAGGAATGGATGTTGCAGACAAGATTGTTAATCTTCCAAGAGATAAAAATGACTGCCCAAAACAAGAAGCAAAGATTATTCATATAAGCATATCAGAGTAGAAAGTAGCGATGAAAATTCTTCTTAGTCTCCTCATTATACCGATACTAGTCTTTTCAGGTTCACAAGTATTTGGTCAGCAGCTATCTATGGGTCAAGCTCCTGATGAAAAAATTGCAGTTACAATTGACGAAACTGGTACAGCGCATGTTATACATAATGTTAAAGGACCAAGTTTTAGCCCGATCCAAGTTAATATGATAGAAGGAAATATTACGAATTTTTCTGTAACAGACGCTAATGGAGGGTCAGTAGAATATGCCAGTGTACAGAAGTCACCCATGTCTATTATTTTGAATATTTCCCAAAGAAATACGACTTTGATAAAATACGATCTAGTCAATATTGTTTCAAATAATGACGGTGTATGGAAATGGAATTATTATGAACCTCAAGATGCCAATTTTACTGCATTTCATTTTCCACATGGAGTTGATATGGTATGGGCAAATAGTAGACCTGTTTATCTTGGTAACCTAGGTCTTGGTCAACATGGAAATGGATTCACATTAGAATATATCATAAAAGAGCCCGTGAACATTCAAAATGTTAAATGGAAAGACAAGAATTATGCAGTTGGAGTTAGAACCGTTTCAGGAGTTGGAGATTATGTCCTTGATCCGTCACAGCAAACTTTTGCATTTACTGTAGACAAAGCAAATGTTCCAATTACTGTAATAATGCCCCAAGATCTTTTGGGAGGACCATATCATATTACAATAAATGGTAATGCAACCTTGTATCAGGAATTCCATAAGAATGGGACACATTCATGGATTGGGCTTTTACCTGCTAAAAATGGCACTGTTCAGGTAAAGGGAACAGCTGTAAATCAAGAACAACAAAATACCGTAGGTCAAGAACAACAAACTTCCAATTCTACGTCCCCTCCCCCCTCTAATAACATGATAATTTCCATTTTGATTGTAGGTGTTATTGTTGCAGCAGGAATTGTGGTATTCACAATCATTAAAAAAAGAAAATCAAGGACAAAATCTTCAACTTCAGACCTCATGTGACCTCTGCCATTTTTGGTCTTTTTGAGATTTAAGAAGACTAGATTTCAACTAGATTATTAATAGCAAAAGACCAATTTATCACATGCAATGTGGATGCCATTGTATAAAGTGTAATAGTATGAAATTATCATCCAAGCGTACTGGAGGGATTGAAAAGGATGGATATTATGATATGCATCATACTTGTCTCATATGTAATACACATTTTGATCACCTAGAAGGTGATGCATTTGACTCGTGTGAAAAGTGTGGATTTAATGTTTAATTTACTTCTAGTAACTTGACCGTAGAATAGTAGCTACGTTTTTCTCGTAAGTCCTTTTGAAGTTCATGAGTAAAGGCCATGTTTGTAAGTATTTTTGATACGTCTAAAGGTATTACAGACCAACCATATTCTCTTAGCTGCGAAACTACTTCCGAGACGGTTCTTGCTTGATCAAAGAAACCATCACGAATTAGAATCTGTATTTTATTTTGGATCTGATCTTTATTGATAAAGATTGGTTTGACAAACTCAGGTTCGTGAACCTCAGCATCAACAAGTGAGTTTAGTATTTCTGTTGTTTTTGGAGATTGATCATAGGAATATTCATACTGAATATTATTAGAAGTAGAATCCTTTACAAAGGATGCAAGATTGCATATAACTTGGTCCAGACTTTCATTATCTATATAGAAATCCTTTGATTC
>JBGPGB010000038.1:0-9876 GCA_041483595.1 Nitrosotalea sp. | reverse complement strand
GGCTATTGTCACTAAGCACATTATTGGATTGGTTTATGAAGTCGAAATTTATGAAGGCAAACCATCTGATTCTGTATGGAGTGAATTATTTCTTGAAGAATCTAAATGAAAGAGTTAAATTATGGGCTATGAAATCACCTTTGTTTATCACGAAAAGAATGAAGACGGCAAACCTGATATGGAGAACTCGTCTACATTTACAAAAAGCGTAGGTAAGAGAAATGAAGAAGTTCCACTTGAAAAGGTCGGGGCTATTATATTAGGTCAAATGGCACGCAGAGATGTCTACATTTCTAATGTGCATATTTTTGAATATGTTAAAAGAGAAGTATCATTCAAAGAAACCAAGTCGGGTATTGTTATAAAGAACAAGAAATTCAACTTCGATCAACTTTCTGGGGAGCTAAAAGCAGAGAGCGAAGAAGCTCCACCACCACAACCGCCGCAGAGAAAGATTATACTTGATCTTCCAGAAGAAGAATCTATTAATCATAGTGATTTAATGCCGGACTTTTCTCAGTTTAAGCCAAGTTTGCCGATGCCAGTGCCGGACCACCCTGGTTTAATACCAAAGATGCCGCAGTTTAATCCAAATATAATAGCACAGGCTCAAGCTAAGTTACAGCAACAGCAATCGCCTAACAATGGCCCACTCAAACACGAGGTATTTCGCCCAAGCAGGGAGGACTTTCCTATATTGCAAAGGAATGGCTTTCGGCTTACGATGGGCAAGCCCTATCCTGTATTTAGGGAGTTTACTAAGCACCCTATGGAGCCTGTTTACTACTCGGTAATTGATGACACCGGCAATAGGACTGAATTAAGTTCTACTTATTTTGAACCTATGAGAAGAGGTTTAGTAGGCATGGAAGGCGGCGATCCTCAAATAACACCACCAGAAGGCAAGTTGGCATATGTTGATTATGGTACGGCTGGAGTTTCTAGTGGTGGTTCAGTAGGTCCGGGTGGAATGCCTGTACTTAGGAGAAATTAATGAACAATAATCAAAAAGACAATAAGAAGCGTGAAAAGAAAGTTAAAAGAGAAAAAAGAATTAAAAAACAAAAACTTCTTCAAAGAGAATCCCTTATGAATGAAACTAAAGAAGTTCAAACTAGAGAGAAGATGCAGTATCAAACCAGACAGAGGCAAACACCTGTTGTCAATAGTGGTGATAGTATTCTAGAAAGAAATATGAAGGTTCTAGAAGCTGCTTTAGCGGATAAAGAGGCACTAGAACAATTTAGAGAAGAGATGAAGGGCAAGTCTCTAGAAGAAATTAAAGACCTACAAAGAGAATATGTGGAGCAATATGATAAAGAGCAGATGGAATGAAAAAGAGTTTAAAGACAAGTTCTTTGACATTCGCCAACACAAACCAAAAGTCGGACAAATACTAGCGCAATATAGAGCGGTAGCATATTTTGTTGATGGATGGGTTAAGCGTAATATCATTTCAATTCTTCAAAAGAATGAAGCTGGTGCGGAAACCGTCCAAAAGGTCATGCGAAATCTTGTATGTGCTGTAGAAGATGACAGTATGCGCATTCCATTTGAAATGGCCAAAGATTTATCTTCCGGCATGACTACAGAGGAAGTAGCCAAGAAGGAATACAAGATGATTGTGGAGTATAACTACTGGACAGCAAAGGAAGATGTTCCAGACGATGATCCGCACTGGTTTACGATAGACATTTTAAATTCTGATGATGCCCCCAACTCGCATTGATACTTTTCGTTAAATAATGTAAAGTGATGCAGTTGATTTTCTAAAGGGGTAATATTCGTGACTAAAAAGATTATTCTGCCAAAAACCGACTTTATCTATAAGCCGGAAGGGGGATTGGCTACACCCATTAAGGCTGGCCGAAGATGGAATTGGACTCATTGCCGTGAAGTATTCCATAGAGCAGAATGCAGGTATCATGGAAGTCTCAAGAAAAGAATTGTCAAAACCGGAAAATTGCTTTATTATTCAAAAGATGTCAGTAACTCTATAGCTTTCGTTAAAATGGCCGAAAAATTATTGAAATTGCCTGTTAAAAAGCGGGCCAAAATTTATCGAACCAACAAACAAAACGTTATTTATTTAGTCTATGGTCCTTGGTGGTCACAAATTGCACGTAGAGATTTGTTCACTATCTTCTTGAGGATTGGACGAAACTACAACGTAAGAGGCAAAACAGAAGTAGAAAAGATTGCTCGTTGGTGGCGTCTTGCAAAAAGAAACAGATATATTACACGAACTAAGATTGCTTTCCAAAAGTTCATGGAAGGCAGAAGTAAATTTAATCCAAGTGCAATAGTAGAAGTGCCGACCTATGACTACATCACAGGCAGAGTAACGAACGTATCTCAGCCTATACAATGGAGAGGTTGGTGTGAAACATTACAACATCTAAATGCAAAACAAGTGGAAGAGAGGTTGAAAGAGTGCCAATAGAAAATGAACGAAAATATGTGTTGGATGAAACCTCTGAACTTATTTTTGCGCAACATGCAGAAAAAACTCTGCATATTGACCAAAAATACTTGGCAATAAATAAAGGTTTTAGTACAAGGGTTAGGTCAATAAACAATTGTAGATATGTTTTGACGGTCAAGCAAGATGTTCAAGGAATGATCGGACAGCTTGAAATAGAAACAGACATTTCCAAAGAAGATTTTGATATTCTTTGGAAGACAGCCTACAGGGTTGTTTCTAAGGTTAGATATGTTTATAAGGGATGGGAAATAGATTTCTTCAAGAGCGAAGGCAAGAATTATATTGCAGTGGCAGAAATAGAACTGCCCCCAAAAATAAAATGGCCAGATGTCATTCCTCATATCATCAAGGAAAATATTCTTTACGTTGTTCCAATTGAGGATAAAAGATTTTCAAATAAAAAGATTGGCAATGTTAAGTATGCGTCAAAATTGTTAGGGCACGTTAAGCAAGCCTACAAGAAAATAAGAGGTTGATATGCTTTTGCGAATTGCTATAAACTTTGTGTTATTGTTAGTTTCTTCGGTAGCATTGTGGTTTTATGTTGAAAATTTGTCAAACTTTATCTACGCAAAAGTTAGTTTGACCATAATGGCCCTTTGTGTAACACTAAAACCCAGTATACTTGTGGAAATGTGGTCAGGAATAGCCGCTTTGGGCAGAGTTATTTCCTGTTTGAAGAATGTACTGGATATGGCCAAGTACAGTGATTCTATTATTAACACTAAATCTATTAACTTGAATAAGGAAATGCTTGCTGCTGGATGTAATGCTCTTACATTTCCGAATGCTTTAAAAGTTCATAGGTTGCGTGGAGATAAAATTGATATCGTTATAAAACCACCAGAAGAATTGTTCTACTGGGATCATTATCAAGGAATAAGTTTTGCTATCGGTTTGACTTCTGGTGAGGTTGAACGGGTAAGATTAGATACATCCTATTTAAGCGATAGAGGTCATTGGATTCGCAACGGCGGGCAGACAGAGTGGCCTAAATATTATAATTCAATTGTGATGGCACACATTGAAGTTTTGAAATATTCTCAGAAAAAGAAATGCCGTCAACTTTCTGCTGTACATCGTATTTTCAGGCACTATGGCGAAGAGATTTTTGCTTGGATTTACCCTTGACATCTTAACTTCAAGGTGTTATAATGTCTCTTGCGAAAACACTCAAAAGGATAAACGACATGCTTGAAATCGTGCAGAAGAAAGCCACACACATTAATACGTTGGAAGAGTTTAAGGCTCTTCTTAGCTCTGGTAGGCCATTGCGTGTTAAGTACGGCATTGATCCGACAAATCCAAACATACATCTTGGACACACTGTTCCATTACGTTTATTAAGGCAGTTTCAAGAAGCTGGACACAAGGCAATTATTATTCTTGGCGACTACACGGCTGGATTAGGTGATCCAAGCGGTAGAGATTCTATGCGTGAAGGCGTAAGCATAACTGACGCCCGCCATAATTGCATGTTATACGTCAGTCAACTTCAAAAGATTATTCGTACAAATAAAGACGCATGTGAAGTTTACCATAATTCCAATTGGCTTGAGCCAATGAAGACAAAGGATTGGATTGCTCTAATGAAGGGCTGGACAATCCAACAAATCCTCAATCGTGATGATTTCAAGCAGCGCATTGGAAGCGGTGACGGCGTTCATATGAGTGAACTTTTGTACCCACTAATGCAAGGTTACGACAGTGTTCAAGTCAATGCTGATATTGAACTTGGCGGTAATGAACAGCTATTTACCTTGATGGTCGGTCGTGAAATGCAGAAGCAGGCCAATCAAAAGCCTCAAATTTGCATTACTTTGCCTATTCTCCGTGGATTGGATGGAGAAAAGAGAATGGGTAAGAGTTTAGGAAACTTTATTGGAATAAACGAATCTTCATTTGAAATATTTTCAAAGATTATGTCGATACCTGATGCATTGATGCCGGAATGGTTTAAACTTTTAACGGATAGAAAAGAAGAACCAGAAGAAATCATCAATGGTGTTGGACCAATGGCAGCAAAGAAAATGCTTGCCCATGATGTCGTTACATGGTTGAAAGACAAGGAATCTGCCGACAAAGCGCACGATAGTTGGCACAAGCAGTTTACTATGAAGGATGCGCCAGATGAGATTCAAGAAATAATCATGGATGGTTCTTCAAGGAAACTCATTCATCTTCTTACTATGTGCGGCATGGCTGAAAGTAAGAATATGGCACGAAGATTGTTAAGCCAAGGTGCTGTTCATGTGAATGGCAAAAAGGTTACTGATGCCTTTGAATCAATTGAGACAAAGGATGGTACATTGATTAAGTGTGGCAGAAAGTTTGTTAGAATTAAAAACGTAAAGGTGTAAAATGAAATATCTTTGGGCAATTGTTGGATTTTTTATTGGGTTTCTTATAAGTGATGGAATTATGAGTTATTGTTACGATAGTCCGACACTAACAGAAAGAGCATTCTGTAGAGTGTTTTCCAATGACGGAAGACAGATAGACCAGACGAAGTTTCCAAAGGACTAGACCCATGCCAATCATGTCGATTCTTGACAATGACCTCTATAAATTCACCATGCAGAAAGCAGTCCTTGATTGCTTTCCTGGTGTAGAGGTTGAATATCAATTTTTCAATCGTAATCCTGCGCATATATTCACCGACGAGTTCCATGATAAACTTTGGGTTAATTTGGAAGCAATGACTAAACTTCGCCTGCAAAGTGAAGAATATGCTTTCATGCAAGAGAAGATTCCTTTTCTTGGTGAACCTTATTTGAAGTGGCTCAAGGATTATCGCTACGATCCATCTTGTATCAAAACAAAGATAGTTGATGGCAAACTTGATTTAAGATTTAAAGGAACATGGGAACAAAGAATATTGTGGGAAGTTCCTTTAATGGCAATCGTTAGTGAGTGTTTTTTCCCGCCGCTTACTGCAAAGGAATTTCACGAAAATGAGCGAAGAACAATAGACAAGGGAAACGCATTAGAAGCAAATAATGTAAACTTTACGGACTTTGGCACAAGACGCCGCCGTAGTTATGCTTCCCAAGATACAGTGGTTGCTCTATTCAGTAAACATTGCAGATTTAAATTTAGAGGTACTTCCAATGTTCATTTGGCTATGAAGTACGGCACGAAGCCTTTGGGTACAATGGCTCACGAATGGATTATGGGCATTAGTGCGCTTGAAGGTTTGCGTCATGCCAACCGATATGCTATGAAACATTGGAGCAATTCTTATAAGGGTAATTTAGGCACTGCGTTACCTGATACATTTGGCACAATGGCTTTCTGGGAAGATTTTGATAACTATTATGCTCGTTTATTTGATTCTGTACGACATGACAGTGGCGATCCTTATGAGTTTGGAAATGCCGTTGTGGATAATTATAGAAGATTAAATATAAATCCGATGCATAAATCAATTATTTTTAGTGATGGATTGGATGTTAAAAAAGCCATTGGTATCCGTAGCTATTTTGGTGGTATAATCAATACTTCTTTTGGTATTGGAACGCATTTTACGAATGATTTCCCTGGTTGTGAACCTTTGAATATGGTAATTAAAATGACTTCTTGTAATGGAATACCTGTTGTTAAGCTATCTGATACACCATCAAAGGCGATTGGTGATAAAGATGCCTTGAGGGTTGCCCGTTGGACCTTTTTCAACACGCCGCTTGATATATAATGATATGGATAACATGACTAATACAGGGATGTGGCGACCAGGAATGCAGCCGGGCAATATAGGGAATTGGCACTCAGGACTGCCAAGTAAAGATCAACTACTTATAGTAGAAGGCGAATTTTATGAATGGCATTCGCATACAAGGATGCTTGAACTAACGGTCGATAACTCTAATGGAAAACCGTTTAAAAGTATTAAGCATTATATTAACCCTAGTGCAATATGGGTTAAGAGCAATCAATACGGGGTTGAAAATTTTAGACCGGGCGATAAATGTGAATGCTTTAGTTCTGATGATGTAATTCAGATAATTATTGCTGTATCATCTTTACAAGTTTACGCTGGTTGAACAATGAACCTTTACACTTCAACAGGGATTCTGAGGTATTCTCAAGAGGAAGGATACTATCGCCTCGTAGTTAACATCGACAAAGAACTTGCAAGATACTACTTCTCTCTCATTCCAAAGTGGCATGATATAAACAGGCCAAAATGGTTGCCTCACGTTACGGTTGTTCGTCCAATTAAAGAGACTCCTATCATCTTGGATGCTTGGGGTCGATATGAAGGGGAAAAAGTAGAGTTTCAGTATGATGGTACTGTTTACTCTGGTAAAGTTTACTTCTGGCTGAATGTGTTCTGCAAGAGGTTGGAGACAATCCGTGCAGAGTTAGGACTAGAAGTTTCTAGTCCTTATACACGTCCGCCAGAAGGGTATAAAAAGTGCTTTCACTCTACTATAGCCAATATGAAAGACTTATAGAAATAATGGTAATATTGTTAATAAGAATTTCAACAATCCCGTCAAAATACTCATCCAATCAATTGAAGACCAATCAAAAGCAACCATAGTTTGATGGGCCATGCCAAGATGAACCTTGGAATGATGCTCCATTGATACTAGTTTGACTTGCTTTTCTGGGCTATCTGGTGTATTTAGAAACGCCAATAATCGTCTTCCTCTAAATCTAAGTCTTGGTTGGGCTTCTAGGTTAGTTCTCAAATTCGTTTCAAAATCTGTTGCAACAACGTCATTCATAATAAATCCTCCTGCTTTATATACGATTTGTTCTAGAAAATCAGAGGGTTGTACCATAAATAACTTATTATGTTTAATGAATCAGAACAAGCTCAGTTTGAAGATTGGCAGAAGAAGTGGGATGCCGCTTCCGAAAAAATGGCTAAGAGTTTTGCAGAGGATTTGGCTAAAAAAGGCCAAAAACCAGCAACTCCACAACCAGCTACTAGTTGGTTGACTAATGCTCCTATGGATAGAGACTATCAACATAGTAATGAGCTAGAAGAAGAACCATCATGGCGTGATATTTATTATCGTTCTCAAAACATTGGTGGACTTATCAATGAAGGTGGAGTTAAGTTTGATAAGGGCGAAACCAAGCCAAATGCTTCTTTTGGTGGATTTACCCCAACCAAGACTAATCCAACTACTCAATCTTCTGTTGGCCCGGACGGTGTAGGCTCAGACGGTCATGTTAGGGTTACTCCAAATTGGTCAGATGGTGAAGATTTACGTGAATTAGATGATATTAAACGTCGTCTAGAAACAATGGAAAGAAAGCATCATAAAGAAGAAGTTATGAGTGAAAAGCCTGCTAGTGGACTTAAAAAGCAACTAGAATCTCTTAGAGATCGTGTTCAAAAACTTAGCGAAAAGATTAATCGTTCGCCAGAAGTAGATGTAACATAGGAGGACTAATAATGAGATTTAAAAAGTTTATGGAAGGCAATGGTATTGTTGATCCTAAGCGTAATCCAAAAGTGACTCCTTGGGAGAAGGTGAATTGGGACGCCGACCCAGGCGATGATGATTATGATCCTAAAAAAATAGACGGATCAGAAATAGATGATATGTATGATGATGACGATACTAATTATCATCGTAGTGAATTAGGTAAAACTGCTCAATATCCTTTAGCTCATGCTAGTGGTAATTTGCGTGGTTTCCAAGTCAAAACCCCACAAGAGTTTTTTAGAGGCAAAGACAAGTTATCTGGCAGAGAATTAGTTGATACTCTTAGAAGCAAGTTGGCTGCTGGCGAACATATGACTATGAAAGAAATTAACTTCTTACAAAAAGCCTTAAATAAAGACCTAGCAAAAATAGATGCAGAAATTAAAGCTGCAAAAGAAAAACCTAAAACACAATTACCCGGTCCTTGGGAATAACTTATAACGCACCTTTGGTGCGTTTTTTGTTTTATACACTATTTTATTTCCATGATTAATGATTTGCTCTCTAGCCATGTTCATGTAGAAATTAAAAAAGGTCCATTTAAACACATTATAGCAGATAATTTGTTCTGTGATTCATTTTATAAACTTTTATGCAAAGAATTTAATAATAGATTAGATCGTGGCCTTTCAGAGAAGTATAACAAAAACAAGTTTTGGAAGTTCGGTCACTACGACGCATATTGCTATAACTTCAATCCAGAAAAAGATGATTTTTCCCATACATTTTATTCTTTACACTGGCAGAAATGGGTTAATAACTTTTTTGGCCTTAAAGTGAATAAAAGTATGTTAGCAGAGCTTCATCACCACTTACCAAATAGCAAAAAGGGCTACATTCACAATGACTACGATATTTCTAGTTTTAAGCGGGAGCCACTACCCAATGGTGTGAACCCTCATCGTCACCAGATTGATTATCGTGGAAGAACAGAGGGTGCAGACATCTATTGTGTTCGTAGCATCGCCATGTTATACTATTTTAACAATCCTGATTTTATTCTTGGTGGCGAAACTGGGTTATTTAAAAATTATGATGACGAAAAGCCAAAGTTTGCAGTAGAACCACACAACAATCGACTTTTGGCTTTTGAAGTCAGTCCTAATTCATGGCATTCGTTTTTATCAAATAAAGTAATACGCAATTCTATGGTTATGTGGTTTCACTCACCAGAGGCATATATGACGAATCGTTATGGGGAAGAAGCAAAATGAAATTAGATAAACATATTGGCAAGTTGATGGTTATTCATGGGCGTGATCCATTTTTAAGCACTGTCATTAGAGCGGTCGATTCCACTAAAGTTTTATTATCGTTATCCAATTACTTTATGCTCAAATCTAGTGAAGGTCGGATTCTTGGTAATAAAGACCAAGAGAAACTTTGGCGGAAAAGAGCTAAAACAATTCACGACATTATGGAAGAAATAGAGGGCGAAACCAATGCGAATTGAACAAGATGTTAAACTTGATTTCGATGATGTTCTCATTCGCCCTAAGCGAAGCGAAATGGGCAGTAGAGCAGAAGTCAAACTACAAAGAATGTTCAAAACTTTAAACTCTAAAGTTGAAATCATCGGCACTCCAATCATAGCTTCAAATATGGATGTTACCGGCACAATCGCTATGTGCGAGAGTTTGGCTAAGTTTGAAATGTTTACCTGCCTTCATAAATTCTACCCAGAAGAAAGACTAATAGATTTCTTCAATCACAATCCATCAAGTCAATATGCCTTCTATACACTTGGTATTACAGATGACAACCTTAATAAGCTGAAAAAGGTTGCTGCACTTGCTCACATAGATAAAATCTGTATAGACATTGCTAATGGCTATACCAAGTATTTCGTAGAGAAGGCAAACTTAATTAGGAGTATGTTTCCGAAGGCTATTATAATGGCTGGAAATGTTGCTACTCCTGATATGGTTCAAGAGTTATTGATTT
>JBGPGB010000037.1:0-9900 GCA_041483595.1 Nitrosotalea sp. | reverse complement strand
CATCTCTTGGAAGAGCCTGACTTTTATCTAGTGATATCAATGACCTTGGTTTAGGATACATTAATTTGGTTGTTGGTTTTTGATCCTGTCGTAACTTTATAGCTGAGGTCTAATTTGTTATTTACGAAATATTGTATTTTTTCTTGAGTTTGGCAAGCTTTGCATCCAAAGACTCGAGGCTTTTTGGAAACATGGATTGAAATCTCCCTTTTCCTAGGTTTTGTATGTTATCATACAATGCATCATTCTCTTTTTTGTTAATTTTGTTCTTGACCGCGTCTTTCCACCATTGTTCTGATAAGGCAGGGCCTGCCATCTCGGGGGATATAGTTAGCTTGTACTGTCTTCCATATCCCTTCCTTCCGTGCGAGACAGCCTGAGATGTGACAAGTCCAGAATTTGTAAGGTCGGTCAAAAGTTCTGACATTCTCCTGTATCCAAGCGGCTTGGTACCACTAGATAACATCTCACAATACTTGTCATAAATATCAGAAGTTGTGTGCCAGTCCTCATCTGACATGAATGTCATACGTACCAATGCAGCACATGCAACTCTTAGATGATACGACAAGGAAGAGATTACTGACTTTATCCTGTCTTTTGCAAGTTCCTCCCGGGCTAGATCAACATGTATTTTTGATATCACTTCCCTCTTGCTGCTTGCAATCTCTGCTGCAACCCTAAGCAAGTCAATTGATCGTCTTGCATCCCCGTGTTCCTCTGATGCCAAGTCTGCACAATATTCCAAGATATTATCGTCAATTTTTTTTGCAAAAGCTTCCCCCGCTCTATCTTTTAAAATTGATAACACATCGGATTTTGAATATGGTTCAAAAAATATCTCATAAGAGCCAATCCTTGAGCGAACCCTGTCGTCAAGATCATACTCGGATAAAATATTGTTGGATATTCCTATGATACAAAGTAAGAATCCCTTCTTTTTGAGATTCTCGCCTAGGACGATTAATTTGTAAATAAAATCAGATGGCCTTCCCCGCGTGTCATAAAATAACATGTCAAATTCGTCTAGTGCAAGAACACAGAGTTGTTTCTCTTCTTTTTTTAGAACAGATTCAATTGTAGAGCTAATTGTATCAATTATACCATTTATCCCTTGAGCACTTTTCAGGTTTGGCTCTCCTAGCTCGGATAGTATCAAGTTTGCAGCTCCAAATACTGTCTTTGCCTGCCTTAGGTTTACAAAAACATAGGATATCTCCTTGATATTCTCGCATGCAAAACGCACGACAACAGATTTTCCAGAACCGCTTCTTCCATATACTGATACAAATGGTACTACATACCCCTGCTTGTATCCTATCAAATACCGTACAAGCTGTTCAAGCTGTTTTTCTCTTCCTATTATTTTTGATGGAAATGAAAGTGGATCAAGTATTGCCTTTTTTGCAAATATCGAGTCCTCTTTTTCTATCTTTGAGATGATACTTTCGATGTCTTTTTTATTCATTGTAAAATCTCACAAAAAACTTTCCACTGGAAACGCATATAATAATATCATACTCTAGGCATAAAAAGTTTCAATCAAGTTTTAAGCACGAGAATTTTAGAAAGGACGATAAATTGAGTAAAGACAAGTCTGTCAAGTCAGAACCAGAAAAAAAGGAGATTACCAAACCATCCATATCCAGGATACTCCCTTGGGCAGTCTTTATTCCAACAGTAATCATTGTACTGTTTAGCTTATCATCAGTTTTATTTCCAGCATTGCTAACAAGATCTACTAGTCCATTTCAGGGAGTCATAGCAACACCAGAGTTTGTCAGTTCGGTAGAGCCAGGTGTACTTGCAGTACCTCTGATAATACTAAATTTAATTATCCTAGGAATTGGATTTCTCTACTACAAGAAAAAGACAGAAAAAATAACAGGAATAATAAATAAAATACAAAATTTTGAGATATCAAAAAAACAAGCAATAATTGGTGTCATTATACTGCTGGCAATTTTTATTACAATAACTTCCGGAACTCTAGCAAAAGAAGAGACATGGGTGGATTACAAGGGAGTAAAAGACAGGGTACAGACATGGACAATATCTGACTGGTCACATAGTTTTGAGCCACATTTCAGATACCTACTACTATCAGCATCACTGAAAATTTTTGGAAATATTAGAGTAATACCATTTGTAACAAGCATAGCACTGCTTCTTTTGATATATTTTTTTACCAAAAGTATAACACAGAAAAGATTTGCAGGGATAATCTCAATGGCAGTACTACTACAAAGTGAGATATTTACTACCTATTCTACTACGGCAAGCTATGACAATTCTTGGATACTACTATATCTATTTGGATTGTATCTAGTTGAAAAGTTCTGGCCTCCATCACCGGTATCATTTATTTTATCAATTTTCTCAAAGGCATTAACAGTAGCGTTCTTGCCGATGACCATTTATTTTATTGCAAGGTCTACTCTTCCAAAACGGTCAAAAATAATCTCTCTAATATCATATGGAATTATTATTCTAGCATTGATCATTGGAGCGTCAGTTCTTAAAACTAGTTTTAGCGGAGGGAATACATCATTTGACATGTCACAGTTCTGGCAGGGATTCTCTGCAATGGCAATCCAGATGAGATTTGACTATATTCTAGTCTTGTTCTTGTTACCTCTTACAGTGATGCTGTTTCTTGCCTCACGAAAAGGAATCCTACATGCCGATTCAATTATGATTTTTATAATTTCAGTATTGCTTGCCGCGCCACTTCTCTTGTCGTTTACAGAGCAGACAAACCAGCCTTACAGATTTGTCTCACTGTCAGTATTTTTTGCAATTGGTGTAGGGGTTTTGTCATCTAAGAGAACTAGGAAGCAGGACGAACTAGTGTCCAGTACGCAGTAACCTTGTCACCTGGAACTACAGGATATCCATCATGGTCTGCCACAGCCAAGACCTGGGAATGCTGACCATTTGTTACAGATATCATGTTCTGTGATACTATTGTACCTGATGTATGTACCTCAATGTCAGTTGCTTTTATGACTTCAAACTTTTGGTCCCCATTTGTAACAATGCTTTTCTCAAATAAAGGCGACTTTTGGTTAAGCAATAGATTGAGTTTTGCCACATCAATTATGGTCACTTGATGCGTTTCCATGTACGAAACCAAGACACCATTAGAGTCTCGCACTTGGATCTGTAAAAATATTGAGACATTATTTGGAGTCTGTGCGTAAGATTGCTCAACTGGTACAATACCAACCAATGCCAAAACCAGAATGGCTAGTAATATTCTCACTATACTTTAAAAAACAAAATCAGGACTAATAAGCTTCTCGCGGATATAAAATAACATTATAAAGGAACCATATTCAAGATTCAACGCCCGGCAGCCCGGTAGAGGAGATATAATTTCCATCGAGTGTAGCGGTCAAGCATAGGGGCCTTTGGAGCCCTTGACCCCAGTTCGAATCTGGGCCGGGCTACTAAATCTACAACAGTGCTACAAAATCATAGATTTGACTATCAAAATTCATCTTGATGTGAATTTGTCAACTAGTCTACTCTGAATATATGTTACAAGAGGGTTGTTATTTTCTTTAGATATAATGCATGTTGGAAACTGGAAAATAGTGAGGCATCAAACTGATTCCAATCAACAGTGGTAGTATAATCAATAATATTGGTACTGCTGCGAGTATCATACCAAGATATAGACAATTCTTGGCTTTTCTAGGATCGTCCTCTTTAATTATAAAAAATGCAATTATCCCTCCCACTATATTAAATAAAATGGGCAGCAAAAACCAGAAACTGCTACGTCTCTTAATTTCCAACACAGTATAATATCTATCACTCAATTTAAAGTAAATTTTACAGATCTAGTTTTGATAGTAATTTAGTTGCAATCAAAAATAATACAACAGCTCCTACTCCTAAAACTATCATCTCAGTTGCTACCAAACTATCAAAGTATCCAAAAATTCCAGCACGTACAACATCAACAAGATAAGTCAGCGGGTTGAGATAAAATACAGCGGATAAAATCGGCGGGGCTCCTTGAGCAGGATAAAATGCTGTACTTGCAAAGGCAAAGAACAAAAATGCTGTATTAATCACAACGTTAAACCCTTCACTTGACTTTAATCTAGTTGATATTATAGACGCTATAGAGCCAAAAAATACAGAGCCTGTAATTGATGCAAATACAACAAGCGGTATGGTAATAAAGTTAAACCCTACTTGTTTGAAAAACAATGGATATCCTACTGCTGTAATCATTGCTGCACTGACAAGTCCAATTATTCCAATCGTATAGACATTTGATAAAATATACTGGGTACGTGTAAATGGTCCAACAAGAATCTGCTCAAACATTCCATGTCTTCTGTCATTCCAGATGATTATTCCAGAGATCAGAGTACTGTTCATTATGTTAAAGCCAATCATGCCTGTTGCAATAAAGGCAGGATAGTCAAGTGTCTTATTTCCAAAGGGAACCTGATGGATTAATGCAGTATATGCAAAGCCTGCAATAAAGATGTAAATCAATGGAAATACAATCTGCCATATCACAAATCCCATGTTAAGGGATATGGTAAGATTCCTATTTACTAGACGAATTATTGGATGCATTAGAATTTTTCACCACAGAGAGGAATATCTCTTCCAGACTGGTAGGTACTACACTTAGGTCTTCTACTGTCATATCATTTGAGGCAAGTATCTGTAATATTTTTTGAAGCACTTGTTCTGAAGCATTTGAATGGACCGTAATCATAGTTCCAGAATCATATTCAAACGTACAGTCTTGTATCGCAGATAATAATAAAGCGACATTTTTTTGTTCACCTATGTGAATTTTGATGGTCTTTTCTCTTCCAAACTTGTTTTTGAGTTCTTCAGGAGTATCAACTGCAATTATCTTTCCCTTGTTTATTATTGCGATTTCATCACAAAGATATTCTGCCTCCTCTAGAATATGAGTAGTAAAAAATATTGTAAGACCGTCCTTTACTTTGCCTTTGATATAATCAAGCAATCCCCTTCTTGCAGACGGATCAAGGCCTACAGTGGGCTCGTCTAAAAACAAGAGTTCCATATCATGCATAAATTCCCGTGCAACCTGAACTCTTCGTCTCTGGCCTATTGACAGGTCATCATTTTTCTTTTTCCTAATATCTACAAGATCAAATGCAGTGAGAAGTTCCTCTACTCTTTGTTTTCTAGTCCTTTTCTCAACATTCCACATCATACCATACTTTTCAAGTGACTTTTCTACACTCAGGGTTGGTTCATAACTTGGCTGTTGCAGAACGACTCCAATTTTTTTTCTTACCTCAAGTGGAGATTGTATGGCATCAATTCCAAGAATATTCATCTTTCCACCTGTTGGAGGAATTAGCGTAGTTAACAGTTTCATAGTGGTTGTCTTTCCTGCCCCGTTTGGCCCCAAAAAGCCAAATATTTTTCCAGGTTTTACCTTGATGTCTATGCCATCAACTGCTATAAAATCGTCAAATGATTTTGAAAGTGAATTTGCCTCTATACAGTACACAAGTGCGATCTTTTCTCCCCACTAATTTATGTAATGAAATTTTATATTGTACACTTTCCATCAGCACTTGATTGTCAGAATTTGATTCATTGATGAGTAAACTCTTGGAGCAAAGGCCCGATCTCTCTAAAAAACAGATAGAAGAGATGATACAGCAAAAGAAGGAAAAAATAGGTGCAGGGTATCTAACAGACCAGGGGGCACTGTTTCTGATATCATCCGATCTTGGCGTCTCGTTAAATGAGCCACTAAAAGTAGAGATGGGTCTTAAGGACCTCTATGTCGGTGCAAAAGAGATAACCCTTGCAACTAGAGTCATGAATGTGTATCCAGTAAAGCAGTTCTCACGCAAAGATGGCTCTCAGTTTCTGTTGCGTACAATGACAGTATATGATGGAGATTCAAGAGCACAGGTAAAGTTGTGGGATGAAAAAGCAAATTTGCCAGGTATTGAGAATCTAAAGCCAGGGGATCTGGTCAAGATAATCAAGGCATATGTCAAGTCAGATATAAAGGGAAATCCAATAATCAATGTCGGTTCTGGCTCTAATATTGAACCAAATGGAACTACAAGTACTATACCATCGCTTGATGCCATAACAGATGATGTAAGCAATGTAAAAGATAACCAGCAAAATCTTGTGGTAACTGGCACACTTGATGGAAATATCAGAACTTCAGAATTTACAAATTTCAAAGGAGAACCTGGAAAATCAATACAGTTTAGACTCAAAGGAAAAGATGGTAACATTATCCGTGTAGTTTTGTGGAACAAGGATGAAAAAACAATACCAAAGGTTTTGACATCAGGGGCCAAGACCAGATTGATAGGGGTAAAAACAAAGACGGGTCAGATGGGTCTTGAGCTTCATGGTGACGAGGGAACAGTAATAGAGATAGAGGGGGCAACAGACATCCAACCAATTATTATGAGAATATTATCTTTTACAAAAAGCGATTCTGGAAACATATTGATTCTTGGAACAACACAAGACAAGAAACTTGTAACTATTACTGATACAATATCTTTGACAAAAGATCTTGCTGTAGGAGATGTGATTGAATGTATGCCCTCAAAAGTATATGGAAATTCTGTAACACTTGACTCAGATTCTTTTGCAAGAAAGATTGATGATCAAAAGATTCCAACTTTATCTGAAATTAGAACAAAGATTAAGGAAATAAAACCAGCTGAGACACTTTATTGTGTTGAAGCAATAATCTTAAAGTCACCAGAAAAAAGAGAGATTCAGACAAAAACAGGTGAGACAATTCTCTTATCGGAGACATTTATCGAAGATGACACAGGCCAGATATGGCTCAAGGGCTGGCGGTCACAGGCAAGACTCTTGGAGCAATTTACTCAGGGAGAGATAATTACAGTAACCGCAGTCAATGCAAAATCAGGTCTTGAAGGAAGAATAGAGTTGTTTTTGACTGCATATTCTGTTATAACACGCAGGAACTAGTCCCAAAATCCTCTAGTTGTAACGTATTGCCTTTCTGCTTCATAGATTTGCTTGTAGAGTTCTTCCTCGCCTACCATGTTTCGCAGTATACGTGCTGCAGTATCTGCCCCTACACCATAGCCTGACATAACAACAAGTGCTGTCTTGCCAAAGTTTGCAAGAAGTGAGGAGACCTTCCAAGCTCTTGTAAATTTGTGATTTTCTTCAGGTGTGATCTTTTTGCCTCCAATCTTTTTTTGTACTATTTTAGACAAGTCATAATCAGAATAAAATGTGGCAGATATCTGTCGTGATTTACAATATGGGCATGAGGGAATCTCGTTTATCTGGTTTGTTTCTACAACTTTTTCCCACTTGCCGCACCTTACACAGACTAGTCTGTGTCTGGTCTTCAAGAGTCTAGTCTTGACCAAATCTAGTATTCCCTTGTCAATATTTACAGGAGAGGCATAATACTTTGTAGTATGATCCAATATTGGTTCTGCTAGTTTTGAAAAACTATCAACTTCAATCCATGTTATTTTTACCTGTTGAGATCGTATCTTTTCTAACACCTGTATAGTATTTTGTAGATCATACTTGTCATGGAATAGCTCCCTGAGTGCTTCTTTAGATAGCGCTGTTTTAGAGTATTTTTCATAAAGAAATCTTGCAGATTTTCTGTCATATACTGCCTCTCTTCCCACAATTCCAAACTTTTTTGCCACGCACCAAGTTCTCCAGTTTACATTATGTGTTCCAGCAAGTGAAGCTTGTACAATTTCCTGAAGGTTATAGTCGTCTACAAGGACATCAAAAACTGCTTTTTCCAATATTCTTCCATTTGATGAAAGCATTATCCTGTAAGCATCAGATCTTGAATCTACAAGATATCCACTTTTTGCAGCGAGCATTGAAGAGAGCAACATTGCAAGGGTGGAGTTTATTCTAGTTCCAAAGCAAGAGTGTACCACCAGGGTATTTCTTACCCTTTGCGATTCCACAACAATATTTTTGCCATCTGGAATTACATCTAGCTTTAGATTATCAATTACTTTATTTGTAAAAGATGTTACAATTGTTCTAGTTCTAACCATGCCAACCTTTGTTGCAGTGATATAATCAACTGGAATGTTCTCTCCTTCCCAGTATGGTACATTAATTCCAGCAGACTGGATTGGTTCTACGTTTACTTTCAGAGATTTATCATCTACGTTAAGAATTCTCCACTGCATGCCCCTCAGTACAAAGACACTTCCTTGTTCACCATTATCTCCTACAAATCTCTGGTCAAGACTACCGATTATTTTTTTAGATGCAGTATCAAAGACCTTGAATTTTAAAATGTCAGGAATTGTCGAGAGATTCTCAAAATAATATCTAAATGAGCGACCTTTTTTTGTAAACATCATCTCTTCTTTGTTTAAGTAAATAATTGAGGCGTTATGTAGGACATCAAGTATTGCAAGAAGATCTTCTACGGTTATGTTTCGAAATGAGTAGGCTTGTCTTACCATATTTAATGCAAAATCAAGAGATACATTACCAAACTGCATGGTCATTCCAACCAGATGATGTGCCAGAACATCTAGTGCTCCATCATGAATTATTTGATCCTCAATGGATTTTTCCTTAACGCGCTCCAATATGGCAAGAGCTTCGATCTCATCATCGGGATTATTAGTTACAATCAATCCCTTTGCAGATGAACCCCTAGTGTGTCTGCTTCGTCCAATTCTTTGCATAAGTTTTGATACTTGCCTTGGAGATCCATAATGAATCACAAGTTCAACTGAACCTATGTCAAGACCAAGCTCAAGTGATGAAGTGCAAACAACTATTCCAGGTTTTCCTCCTCGGAGTGTCTCCTCAGTCTCTTCACGAACCTGCTGAGAAAGAGAACCATGGTGCAACTCTATGGCAATACTTGATCTCTCCTTTAGAACTGATGCAAGATATTCTGATTCTCCTCTAGTGTTTGTAAATAATAATACCGGAGAAGATGAATAGTTTTTTGTGACATAATCTATTACAAAATCTACTACATCTGTGATCGTGCCTTCGATGTATTTTACCTCAACATCATACTTTCTAATTGAATGATCTTCAATTATTCTACACTTTCTTTTTGTTCCAACTACAAACTTGGCGGCTTCTCCAGTATTTCCTACCGTTGCAGAAAGCCCCACTCTTGTAATTGTATATTTGGTGTTTGCTTGAAGTCTTTCTAGACTAAGTGAGAGTTGCGCACCTCTTTCGTTGCCTAAAAGTTCGTGTACCTCATCTAAAATTATCCATTCAATCTCATCAAGTGCCTTTAGCATTACAGCTTGCGTCAGTAGAATTATGATGGTTTCAGGTGTGGTTATCAGTATGTCAGGCGGTGAGAGATTTATCTTTCGTCTCATCGATTGAGATGTATCCCCATGTCTCACCTCAATTCGAAGACCTTCATTTTCAGCATACTTGATAATCCTCTTAAAGACATCTCTATTGAGTGCGCGAAGTGGGGTTATGTAGAGTACTTTTATCTTGTCCTGTTTTTTGGAGTTTGCAACTCTTGTAAAGATTGGAATTACTGCAGTCTCGGTCTTTCCAGATCCTGTGGGTGCAATTACCAAAGAGTCAATTTTTTGAAATATTATAGGAACAGCCTTTTTTTGTATCTCAGTTAAACTCTCAAAACCAAGATTACGAAACTTTTCTTCTAACTCAAGTAGTTGATGATTCTGGCCCTTTGCTTTGTTTTGTTCTAGTTCGCTCGTATACCATTACACCAACTAAAGCAGTAGCAAATAAGATAACTGAGATAATTGGTATATAATCAAAAATTCCTGCCATGTCATATATTCATTATCACAGTGATAAATAGGTTAAGATAGTTCCACTAATCCTGCTTCGGTTATCTTGTATACGATCTCTTTCTTT
>JBGPGB010000036.1:0-9946 GCA_041483595.1 Nitrosotalea sp. | reverse complement strand
TATTGTTATTTGTTTGGGAAATAGCTGTAACTCATCAAGTTTGGGAATTTACAAATAAACGAGCAGAAGATTTACTGTTAAATTATGGTACTGTTCCTGCAGTTATTACAAACGGGTTAGCTGAACATAACTATGGTGTAATATCAACTATTTTCAGTTCCATGTTTCTTCATGCGGGTGTAATGCACATCGGAGGTAACATGTTGTTTCTTTGGATATTTGGAGATAATATTGAATACAAGTTCGGGAGAGGAAAATTTCTAGGACTCTATCTTTTTTGGGGCGTCATAGCAGGTTTTTTTCACATCTTATCTGATCCATCAAGTCCATTACCTGCAATAGGAGCGTCTGGAGCAATTTCTGGAGTGCTAGGAGCCTATCTCATATTATTCCCAAACGCAAAAGTACTCACATTGATGTTTCTTGGATTTTTCACAAGAATTACCAGAATCTCAGCCAAGTGGTATCTTCCTTTCTGGTTCATTTTTCAAAATATCTTACCAGTATTAATTCATTCAAGTGGATCCGGTGTCGCATTCTTTGCACACATTGGAGGATTTCTCATAGGACTACTTTCTGGATTCATTTACAAAAAGACTCACAGTTCGGAGTTCACTTATGGTACAAGATACGGCTGGAAAGGAGGAGGCACCAAGTGGGGCATTTAGTGGATTTAAAAAAACAGTCTTTTGCGGATATTTTTGAGAATAAAATTCAATAAAATAAATTAATGAAATAAGATAAAGTCACGATTATCAAGGAATAAATTCTATATGATTAGTGTTAAGATATGCCTCTGATAACAATCTCAATGTATCCGGGCAGAACTGAAAAACAAAAAGAGGAATTTGCAAAAGCCATTACAAAGTCAGCAGTGGAGATTCTAAAAACAAAAGAGAATCACGTAATCGTGGTTTTTGAAGAGAACCCAAAAGAAAATTGGTATATGGCAGGAAATCCTCTCTAAACACATTTTTATTTTATACTAATCAAACAAGCTTGTGACAAAGATAGCTGTAGTTCAAATGCGAGCTGAAATGGATAAGAAAAGTAATTTAAAAAAAATTCTAGGATACATTTCACAAGCAGCACGCAAAGGCTCAGTCCTATGTACATTTCCTGAATTTATGATGTGTCATACTCCATCTTCTCAATCTCCTACCGAACTTGCAAATATTGCTGAAAAGATTGATGGTGAATTTGTCTTATCCATATCTGAAGTGGCAAAACAAAGCTCAATTCAAGTTGTTGGTACTCTGTATGAAAAAAGTCCAAAACCAAATAGGGTATACGACACATCTTTTCTTATAGATGAAAATGGCAAAGTGATTTCAACATACAGAAAAATTCATCTCTATGACGCACTTGGGTTTAAAGAATCTGTAAAACTTTATCCCGGTTCATCAATTACAAAACCGGTAAAATCTAGTGTTGGAAAAATGGGTATGATGATTTGCTATGATCTTAGATTTCCGGAGATGTCTAGAATATTAGCCTCATCAGGTTCTGAAGTCCTCGTAGTACCTTCTGCATGGGTTAAAGGAAAAATGAAAGAAGAACATTGGTTGACTATAAACAAGACAAGAGCTATTGAGAATGGTTGTTATGTAATTTCTCCAGATCAAGTTGGACACATTTACTGCGGAAGAAGTCTAGTAGTCTCTCCTTACGGAGAGATACTTCTTGATATGAAGAAGAGAGAAGGAATAGGAATTGTTGACATTTCACTAGATGAAGTTAAGAAAGTAAGACAAAAACTTCCACTCTTGCAAAACAGACGTATTGACATTTACAACGATCTTAAGATTTAGAAATTCTACTTCCACATCGCATGTTAGAGCATTGTCTTGCCCACTTCTGTTTTCTAGAATATCTTAGTAAAATTATGGGCCATAAACAAATCTTGCATGGAATCTTTGTTGCACAAATCATTCCCCTTTGCACTAGTGGAGCAGATGCTCTGCAACCATTATAATAATTTGAACATCCAATGAATCGTTTCTTTGTCTGACGAGATCTGACTATGAGAAGCTTCCCTATTTTACAATCAGGACATTCTACAAGACCATTGACCGGAGCATTAGTCCCTAGAATGACATATTTTCTCTTCTTCCCTGACCATGAAAGATACCCATTCTTGTCATAGTATTGTCTTATCTCTCTCTGTATCTTACCAATCTTGTTCTTTGTTATTATAACAGAATTTCTAGAATTTAGTCGTTTTTTGACTAGAGCAACCTGAGTAATTTGGTCTTTCAATGATATCGTATTGAATATCGAATTAAAGAAACTACTGAAGAATTTTTATATGGAATCTAGTCAGCGAGATTTGTGGAAAAAGTCTGTCTTATCGGTGCTGGAAGCACAAAATATGGTAAATTAGAAGACAGCATAACTGATATCGCAATTCAGGCATCCGTTGATGCCATAGAAAGTGCAGGAATAAGTCCAAAGGAGATTCAAGCAGGATACATTTCTAATGTATTTGGTATCGCAGACAAACAAGTTCATTTGGGTCCTGTGATAATGAGCGATCTTGGTATCCCAGAAGTTCCTTCACTATCAATTGAATCTGCATGTGGAAGTGGTTCGGTTTCATTTAGAGAAGCATACGCAAATGTGGCTGCCGGATTTTATGATGTAGTATTAGCAACAGGAGTAGAGAAAGTAACTCATACTGGTACTGAATGGACTACAACTTATTTCTCATACTGTTCTGATTTCTTTTATGAGGGTGGAGCAGGAGCTTCATTTCCAGGATTATTTGCATCTATGGCAAGGGCATATCTTGCCGAATTCAAAGCTACAGAAGAAGATCTTGCAATGGTTGCAGTAAAGAATCATGATAATGGTTTTCTTAATCCAAAAGCTCATCTTAGAAGAAAAATTACAATTGATGATGTAATGAAGTCAGCAGTAGTTGCAAGTCCACTAAAGTTATACGACTGTTGTCCATTTTCAGATGGTGCAAGTGCTGTTATAATCTGCAGTGAGAAATTTGCAAAAGCTCACACAAAAAATTATGTTGAAGTAATTGGATCAGGTAGGGGTGGATCACCTGCTGCCTTGCAAGGAAGAGATCATATCACTACTATACCAAGCACAAGAATTGCAGCACAAGCTGCATACAAGATGGCAGGTATAACGCCAAAAGATATTGATTTTGCAGAAGTTCATGATTGCTTCACAATTGCAGAATTAGTTGATACTGAAGACTTGGGATTCTTTGAAAAAGGAAAAGCTGTAGAAGCTGTTCGAGAGGGAAGAACCAAACTTAACGGAGATATATCTATCAATCCATCTGGAGGTCTCAAATCAAAGGGTCATCCAATAGGTGCAACTGGAATAGGTCAAGTTGCAGAAGTTTTTGATCAATTAACAGGAAAAGCTGGAGAAAGAACAGTCAAAGATGCTAAAATCGGATTAACACATAACTTTGGTGCAACGGGAGCCAGCTGTGCCGTACATATATTCAAAAGTGTGTAATTTGCTTACAAAAGAAGAATTCGCCAACAATGCCAAATTAGGAAAGGTTCTCACTAGAAAATGTACAAAATGTGGTCATCTTCATCTTGTTACAACTTATTTTTGTCAAAATTGCGGAAACAAAGGATTTGAAAATACTATACTTGATGGTAAAGGCTACATTGTTACCTATACGATTATCACTGTACCGCCAGAAGGATTCGAAGAATATGTTCCATATGCATGGATAGTCATGAAATTGGATGAATCAGAATTGAGAATCTCCGGCTTTATGGCAGGTATAAAATCTCCTGCAGATCTTCCTCTTGGAGCAAGAGTAAAGATAACTGGTTACGATCAGCGTGGAATCATAGTCGAGAAACAGTAAACCAAATTTATTAAACTGATTAAAAAAATTCAAAAAATCTCTTTTATAATCTTTGAACTAACAGTAACTTGAAATGTCCGTTGATGTTGTTTGTGGAAGATGTGGTGCTAAAATTGCAAATATGCGTATGTTAAAATCAATAAAAGATGTGATGCGACCGTATAACAGTAAATGTCCATCATGTGGACAGACTCTATCTCCCTCCGAATTTAGTGTGGATGTACAGAAAAACTGATCTAAAAAGCTTCCGGAGAGATCAAATCAGTCAAAAATCTTAATTACCGATACCATTTAGATTATTCTATGGAATTGAGTGAGGATTTTGCCGATCCAAAACGTGGTGGAATTTTACAGTCTGCATCAAAACGTGTAAGAATGATCTTCTCTGTTATGGCAAGCCCAAACAGAATTGATATTTTACGTATCCTAAACTCAAAGGGACCTCTTACTTATTCTGAACTAAAATCACTAGCTGGCTTTAAATCAAAAAAGGAAAGCGGCAAGTTTGCATATCACTTGAGAAAATTATTGAGACAGTCCCTTGTAGCTCTAAACAAGTCTGAAAGACGATATACTATCACCAACTTGGGAAAACTGGTTCTAAGTCTTGCAAGACAGATTGAAGAGCGATCTATCATTGAGAGTGGTAAGATGTATGTTAGAACTTCACATGAATCTATAGAAGAATTCAATTCCCATAAAATTATTCAATCACTTGTTCGCGAAGGTAGTCTACCACTTGAGCTTGCTCAAAAGATAACTGAAGAGGTAGAAAACAGAATATATAAATTTCAAACATCCTACCTTACATCTTCACTTATACGTGAAATGGTCAATTCTGTACTCTTAGAACAAGGGCACGAAGATTATAGGCATAAACTTGCAAGATTTGGATTACCAGGCTATGATATTCATGAGATGTTAACCAATGTAGATGGTATCCATAACGGGGTAGAGGGGCTGTTATTTAAAACAGGACAGACAGTTTTTGGGGAATATCTTGTACTGAACACTCTACCTAAGGACGTTGCTGATTCTCATCTCTCAGGAGATCTTCATATTACAAATGCTGGGTTATGGTCACTTCTTCCAGATACCATATTTGTGAACATCAAAGAACTTATCGAAGAGGGTGTTGACTTGAGAGGAAAATTCTTGGGGGTCACAAGGACATCATCACCAAATTCACTAGATGATCTTTTTACATCTCTGTCTCTGTTAACAAGTCTTCTCATAAAAGAGGCATCACAAGAAGTAGTAATGGACGGATTGATTACAATATTACAAAAATATTCCAAGAATTTACCTGAAATTGAAGAAAAACTTGCAAGTTGCTTTGCAAAAATATCTACAGGACCCAAGTATGGAAAGAACGGAACACTTGCTTCATTTAGAATTTCTATTGGAACAGAACCAAAGATAGTTGGAACAATACTTCAAGCCTACCTGAGATATGTAAAATCTACACCAATTCCTTCAATAGGAGTAGTAATTGATTATGAAAAAGCCAAGATAAGCGATTATTCAGAAATTTTAGCAGATATCATTGCACTAGGGGGACACATTATGTTTGCTAAAGGACTAGTATCTAACAAAGGTCTAGCAAGAGGAGATACAAAGAATGTTGGAACGACTTCCATCAATTTAGAATCTCTATCAATCAATATGCCAAGACTTGCCTTTGAATCTAACAAAGATGAAACTTATTTCAGAGCAAGACTTGCGTTGTTAATGAAGCCAGCACTTGCAGCCATGTCTTTGAGAAAGAAGGAGATATCTGATCTAACAAGACGTGGTCTTAACCCGATTCTTGCAAGCAATACTCAATACATGCAAAAGGGATCAGTAACTCTAGTTGTTAATTTAATTGGATTGAAGGAGGCAGTCTATGGCATATTAGGATATGAAAATAATAAGGCTGGACATGATATCTTGGCTAAAGTGATAAACACCGCTATGGAAGTAGCCACAAAGAAAGGAAAGGAGATGGGCGATAATGTTATCGTAACAATGACTGAGAGTGACGCAGCAACACGTTTCTCCACTCTAGATGGTGAAAAATATGGCAAGACCTCGATTCATCAACATGTCATGGGAGAGTCATATTCAGAAGGAATTGTCCTTGATGCCTCTGAGGTAGTAGAGATGAATCTGAAGAATGAAAAGATCGTAGAATCAAACTATTTCTCAAAGATACTCAATGGTGGACTATTAGTCCAATTAAAGATCCCAGATACAATGGATTCTTCAGGAATAAAGAAGGCAATCGAAAAAGCAGGTGATCTATTAGGATCCTTCAGACCAATCAGAAAAGTACCTATATGCAGTAACTGTGGCCTAAAAGAGGAAAAGATCGCCGAAAAATGTTCAGTCTGTAAATCACCTTACATACTTGCATAACTTTCACCGTAGGAAATACTGACAAGTTGATGAATAAAATTTTTTCAATTAATCTAGAATTTATATTAAAATTTTTTAATACATAATTCTTTATTTATTTTTGGGTTGAAATGATCTATTACTATGAAAATTGTAAAGGTGTCAACAAAATTGATCCAAAGTCTAGCTTTAGAAAATTATTTTTTGCCGCAGTGTTTATTTAACTCCCATTTGATAGGGGTACGGGGAGTAAGTTGACAGATTTTTCACAAATAGAAAATTCGATCCTTCAAGTAAAGAAGCGCGATGGTCGAGTATCAGATTTCCAAAGAGATAAAATTTCAAGCGCGATCTACAAAGCACTAGTCGCATGCGGAAGATCAGATCATGGACTAGCAGATAAGCTTGCAAATCATGTTCTTACAAAACTTGTGAATCGAGGATTCTCTGGTTCAGATGCTCCAAGCGTAGAAGACGTTCAGGATATGGTGGAGTCTACTCTTATTGAGGAAGGACTAGGTGAGATCGCAAAAGCATACATCCTATACAGACACGAGCGAAGAAGAGTAAGAGAAGAAAAGATGAAGGTTCTTGAATCAAAAGCTCTTGATAGCGTAGCAAAAAAATTCGATCTTAATTGCTTGAGAGTTTTAGCATCTAGATATTTACTTCGAAATAACAGAGGCCAGATAACAGAAAGTCCAGGTGAGATGTTTGAAAGAGTTGCAATTCTAGTAGGCATTGCAGATATCATAAGAGATCCATCTGTATTTCAAATTGAAGGTGGATATACTCATAACATAGATGAAGCAGCAAGATATCTAGATAAACTTGATGACTTTGACTACAAATTCAAGGTAGGAAAATACTATCTCAACAAGTATCACTTTAGATCATTGATAAATCACTACATTGATTTGGAAAAACATGGCCAGATGAAGGTCAGCTTCAGAGAATTGTTAACTATGTTAGCTGCAAATAAGTTTGAACAATATTCTGAACGAATCCAAGAATATACTGATCTAATGATTGCACAGGACTTTCTGCCTAATTCACCAACTATGATGAATGCTGGTGCAAGATTAGGACAACTTTCTGCATGTTTTGTTCTTGCAATGCAGGATGACATGGAAAAGATAATGAAATCATCATCTGATGCTGCATTGATATTTAAATCAGGTGGAGGAGTGGGTATCAACTATTCAGATTTAAGACAAGAAGGAGATATGGTGGCATCCACATCTGGAGTAGCCTCAGGCCCTGTCTCTTTTATGAATATAATTAACACTGTTACTGAAGTGGTAAAACAAGGTGGAAAAAGAAGAGGTGCAAACATGGGAATCATCGAAGCATGGCATCCTGATATTGAGAAATTTATTACTGCAAAAACAAAACCTGGAGTTTTAGAAAACTTCAATGTAAGTGTAGGAATTTGGGAGGACTTTTGGGAAGCACTCATAAATTCAGCTGATGGAAAATTTGTTCTTCGAAGCCCTAAAGAGAGAACTCCTATAAGAGAAATAAATGCTCATCATCTGATTGATCTGATTGCACTTTCTGCATGGAAAAGCGGTGAACCCGGACTAATCTTCTTTGATATTATAAACAAGTATAACGTCTTTGCAAAAGCAAGAGGTGGACCAATTCGAGCAACAAACCCATGTGGTGAACAAAGTCTCTATCCATACGAATCATGCAATCTTGGTTCAATCAATCTAGCTAACTATGTCAAGAGAAAAGCAGACGGTCAATACGAATTTGACTGGCAAAGATATGAAGAAACAATAAGAAAGACAACACGGTATCTTGACAATATAATAGATGTCAATACATACCCAATTCCAGAAATAGATAGAGCATCTAAAGATTCAAGAAGAATTGGACTTGGAGTAATGGGAGTTGCTGATCTCTTATTCAAATTAAGAATTCCATATAATTCTCAAGAAGGATACGAGTTCCAAGAGAAACTTGCTGAAGCATTAACATACTATTCAATGGAAGAAAGTATTGCACTTGCAAAATCAAGAGGTCCATTCCCCCTATGTTCAAAAACAGAATATCCAGAAGGTAAAATTCCTGTTGCTGGATATTATGAGAAACCAAAGAGTGCTCGTACTTATGATTGGGATGCATTGATTGCCAAGATTCAAAAACATGGTATAAGAAATGTTCTGACAACAACTGTTGCTCCAACTGGTACACTATCAATGATAGCTGATTGTTCAAATGGAATGGAGCCAATGTTTGCATTGGTCTTTGAAAAGAGAGTAACAGTAGGTAGATTCTTCTATACAAACAAAATATTCGAAGCAGCCCTCAAAGAGCACGGGCTATACAACGATCAAATTCTAGAGAAAATTGCAAATAACTATGGTTCCATAAAGGGAATATCTGAGATTCCTGAATGGATGCAGAAGATATTTGTTACAGCAATGGACATTCACTGGGCTGACCATCTAATGGCTCAAGGAGTATGGCAAAAATGGATAGGAAATGCTATTGCAAAGACAATCAATATGCCAAATGACGTCTCATCAGATGATGTAAAGGCAGCATATCTATTAGCACATGATCTTGGTCTGAAAGGAATTACCGTATTCAGAGATGGGTCAAGACATGAACAGGTATTACATATGACTGGAAACAATGTCCAAAAGAATTTCCTAGTAACACCAAGTACTTTTGTTACAGATTATATCTCAAAGAACGTCACAAATGCATATCTAAAGGCTGAGATAGAAAGAGCACTTCAGATAAAAATTCCAGAGAATACCTCATCTACTCCAGCACCAGCACTTACACCAGAACAAATGGAGGAAAGACTCTGTCCAACATGTAAGAACAACTTGGTATTTGCAGAAGGATGCAGTGTATGCATCGAATGTGGATACAGCGGTTGTACATCTGGCTAGATGAGTAAGTTGACAATTTTCTTACAAACGGATAAAATTTCTAATCTCTCTAAAGGATTTACAAGATACCACAAAGAGATCTTGATGATTGTGTACAAATTACATTCGATAAACGGAAAATTTACTCCTAACATAGAAAATTGGGATGAACTGAAGATGAATGCACTTTCAGATTTGAATAAGATGGGTCTTGTAAAAATAGATTCAAAATATGGTATATCAATATTTGTAAACGCAGAAAGGCTAGAAAAAATTTCCAAGATTCTAAAACTTGATCAAATTAATTCCATAATTGATGACTATGTTACATCTACAACTATGAGATTAGGACATGGCATATCTATAACAACAAACCCACACTTGGTGACTAGAGTGGGTCAGACTATTCCAATAATGACTCATCTAGAAAATAACCAGACTAAAATTCCATCATTTAGTTGTCTAATGCAAATACGAGATGAAAAGGGAATTACACAAATATTGTCAAGCACATCAGGTTCATTGACATCTGGAACCTCAGTTAGTATATCTCAACCTTGGACTCCTACAATGTCAGGTACGTATAATGCTCAAATTTTTGCATGGGAGAGCACAGATGACCCTGAACCATTGGTAGCACCTATAATAATTACTATAGATGTTAAATAAATCAAAACTCTTTTAGTATGTTCAATTATTCAAAAGGTTGTTGAATAAAAAAATCATTGGTATCGGTATTGGAGCTGCAATCGCTATTACAGTAGTCCTTGTAATATTAGTACCACAATTACAAACTGGACCTCAAACTCAACCAGAGAATTAT
>JBGPGB010000035.1:0-10022 GCA_041483595.1 Nitrosotalea sp. | reverse complement strand
GTTCTAAATCTTCTTCAGACGGAGTTCCCATGCAGAGTCTAATTTGTTAAATTATAAATAATTTCTGTACCGCTATTCAGATTTTTCCCAATCTCTCATAAATTCTTTCATACAAGATTTTACCTATCATCATTTTTGCACCAAACATGTGTGAATTCTGTCATAGATCATGACCAAATTAGAGAGCAAGCTCATTGATGACTCGTGAAATTTCCGCAGAATCAATTCCAATTGCATTTGATACTGCAGCATATTCAGATGCTGTAAATCCAGATACAGTATCATGTATTTTTTGAATTCCAGATATTTTCTGTACATTTTTCCTTAGGTCTTTAAAATCAACACCAGAATGCCACGCTAGTGCATATATGTCAGAAATGTCCTTTATGCGCTTGTCATCTTTAGGTCTATTAGGCGCAGATTTTAGTTTTGCAGCAATGAGAACTTCAGGTGTAGGCAGTTTGAACTTACCTCCAAATTCACTTAGAACCGTGAATTTACCATTGACAAATACCTGTGAAAGTAGCGACTCGTCAAGAAGCGGAAAACCAACAATTTTTTGCGCTTCCGCATGTAGGTTGTCAGACATTGGGTCAACATATAGCTGAAACATGTCATAGGATTGCATCTTCTTTGCTTGCTCTTCTGTAAGTTCCTTTTTTGTATTGATATCATAATATTTTACAAATCTTGAACCCAGTCCAACAAATCCCCTATCCTTTAAAATCTTCACAGATTGAGCCAATGCAGAACTCTCTAGTTCTTTAGTTGACCAAGTTGGGTCTACATGAAAACCAAGATCAATATCTCTTGATCCAAGATAATTTCTTCCATGCGTTCTGTTAAATTGCTGGTTTACTGTAAGATAGACCGCCCATCCTCCAAGAAGACAGACAGGTTCTTTCATTTGTGTAAATACAGCACTCAAATGTTCCTGAGATATTTCAGTCTCATAATTTTGGTATAGCATTTTCTTCCTCCTTTTCCAGTAACTTTTCAGCAGCTTCTACTGCAACTACTCCTTCTACCAACAGATCCACTATCAGTTGCGGCACTGACACAATCATCAATCCATTTTTTACAAAAGAATTGTAGAAAACATGATTATCAGTCATAAGAATTCTTACGTTTCCTTTTCCCACCAATCCTTTTTCTGAAAGTAGAAGGTGCCATTTTTTCAAGTCAGCAGGATCAATGTAAAAATCCACTCTTGATGGAAATAGATACCCTTGGACTAGATTTTCTGCAGAGTATGTAGTAAGTGCATATTTCATGTCAGTAGTACTCAGAATACCAAGTGGTTCTCGTACCATATACTCTCTCTGTGTTGACGGCATCTTCCAGTCCTTCCACAGTGAGTAAAGTTCTTTGTATTTCTTGACTTTGGTTTTTTCAACATACCCTTTTTTCTCGAGATTTTTCAAAATGTCATGGACCCAAGAAAATGTGCCATCCGCAAGTTTTGCTAGTTTGTACTTTGTCAATTCGCCACCAGGATGATTCAGTAGTACTCTGATCACTCTCTCCCTGATGCGGCCTCTCTTATCATGACTTTTCATCACATTATCGGTTTGTTTCATATAGATACTCAGTTACCGATATATCGGTAACTTACTAAGTATTTAAGGCTAACCGATATACTAGGCATAGTATAGTACACTAATCCCCATATCCCCGACAGATCCTATAACTATCTGGATTTACAGCTCTCCAAATCATACATTTGAGGAATCATCCTTGCTTCAGAAGCAAGTATAGTTCCTCTAAATATAAAATCATTAGGACGCATAATTACATAACAACAAATTCTTTGTTTGAACGCCATGCGGTCATGTGTGTAATCCCAAAAACCAGAGCAATGATACCTGCAGATGACATATCAAGTCTAAGGGAAAAAATAGATCCTGAGAAAATAATGACAATTTCAAATAGAATTTGCAGTACCAGTGACTGTTTAGGAGTAAATCTACGAGAAAATAATCGTACCATTACATTTGTCTCATATTTTATAAATTCGTTGAATCCAACTGTGCTTTTTACATCCAATAAAAAGAACGTCATCCAAAATGTGAAAAATGAAAGGGATAGCCACCAAGGAAATGAAATACCAACTCCAAGTAATATCAGTGGGGCAAATCCAAACGAGGTGCTAATCTTTTTTTTAATTCTAGCTTGATTCCACCTATGGCAAGAACTATGGCTGCAATTATGCCTCCGATAAGCTGACCTGCTCCAAAGGTGCGCTTCAATAGATCTGGTGGAATTAATGCAGTAGCATCAGACGCATTTACCTTGCCTGATGTTATATCGACACCAGCTATGTAACTTAGCAATGTTGGTGCAATCAGTATCAGTACAAGACCTCCAATACCAGCTATCATCATTTTTGAATACTTGTTGCCCATGTTTACTTCTTCGCCGGCGGCGTGATCTAACATGTTATCATAAAATGATAAATTATTTAAGCCAAATTTTCTTGGTGCGTTTTCACTTCGATGGTTTCTAAAAATACCGGTTCAACTTGTTCATCTACACAAACTGTAATGTTTTTTTTGCCTGGCGTTTTTGGCATGATTATAGTTTCCAATTCCCCGTTGATATCTGTAGTCAGTGCATCCAAGTAAGTTCCATCAAGATATACTTTGGATTTCTTGTTAGCAAGAACCTTTCCAGTTAGACCTACAAGTTTAACCTTGAATCTATATGGTCTTGAAAGATCTGACACGGTAATGGTCCTAATCTCATTTTCTTGCGAATCCTCAATTAAGGAACAAGCAAGACCGAGTTTTTTACTTGAACTTGATAACTTTTTGCTCTTTGCCTTTTTCTTTTTGTTTCCAGTACCATAATGTCTCCCCATGAAAAATAAAACCATAGAGATTACCATTTGCTCTGATGAGGTAACTTTTGGTTTTGTTAGCGCCAAGAATGCTCCAATCCCTTCAGGAATTACAGCAATGATACCATGTGAGCTTGAAAATATCAAATAAGATATCATTGAAGCAAGACCCAAAATGAAAAATTGCCTCATAGAAATTCTCCCAATCATAGGAAAAGATAGTACTGGTTCATTTAATGCACTTACATCTTCAAACCACAGGATCTCCAGGTTTCTCAATCATATCATGAAAAAAAATAAAATAAAAGGGATTTTGCTATGGAGCAAACAACGATCCGGTCTTTGATGTCACCGACCCATCATCTGATATGGCTTTTACAATCAGGGGTAATTGGGTTCCAGATGTAGGATTGGCTGGAATTGGAATTACTTTACCAGAATAGCTTGCTGTCTGACCAGGTATTAGAGGCAATGGAACAAGAGTATATGGTACAGAATCTTGCACTTGGGCAGTTAAGCTGGTCAGTTTTTTGTTGCCATCGTTTTTGACATCAACGGTAAGATAGTATGTCCCATTGAAGGTCTTTGTAAATTCACTGTGAGAGATACTGACCGATGTGCGTTGTACCAACGATTGCACTCCTCCAGTAACAGAGAATGCAACAACTCCCACGATAGCAATTACGACTCCAATAATCAATGCTATTTCCATTGATTGCGACATTGCTTTTCTTTTTTGATGCTTATACATCAACGGTCAAATGCGATATTGTTTTTAAACCAGAACCCAGAGCCTTGGGATTTTATCTTTTTAATCATATCTTGTTGTAATGTGTGAATTATAATCATGTAATAGTTGCCCTTGTTGCAATAATCTGGCTATCATTGGCGTTCAATAATCTGGCCGTCTTTGGGATTTCAACAGTAGGGGTGCTATTCATGGTATCAAAACGTACATCAAAAAAGTTTGATTGGAAAAAACTCGTTGAGAAATTTTATAAATTCCATTTGTTTCAAAAATTAAACACACCAAATACAAAAAAACCCTCTGCCAGAATAATTCCTTTGTCAATCAACCTACCAATTTTTATCTCAAAACCAATACTTGACATGCCAATATTTCAAAAATTACAGAAAAAACTTGGCAGTCAGATTGAAAGTGAGATTAGGATGTCAGGCAAGCCTGCAAACTCGCTTAACATGATAAAAAAGAGCATGTCATTTTCTGTCTTGTTTGTTATAATCATACTTCCAATTGCTATTGCATTAGGGATCTTTGTAACTCCATTATTTTTTGTCCTCATTATACTACCAATGGGAATCATGTTTTATCCAAGAATGGCACTCGGACTTGCCAAATCAAAACGTGAGACAGCAATCAACCACGAACTGGCATATTTTACAAAATATGCATCAATAATGCAAAGTGTAGAAAAAACGCTGTATGATTCCCTAGTTGAAATGATAGGCAATGGGCTGTTTGAGATTATAGAAACTGATGCCAAGATGGCTTATCGTAATGTCACCATGTTTGCGATGGATATCTTTGAGGCCCTCAATGATATAGCACTGCATCACCCAAACAGGGCGTTTCAGTCATTTCTTTTGAGTTATGTAGCAACGGCACAGACAGGTGGAGATCTTACAAATCTAATTGAGAGAGAAGCTGAATCCTTCTTTGAATCCCTAAAAGAAGATCTCAAGAGATACCTGGGAACTGCAACAACCTTTGGCGAGATATTGTTGATAATACTTTTGATCATGCCTACATTTTTGATTGCAACGTCATTTCTTTTACCGGGAGGCTCGGTTACACTTCTTTTGCTTGTAGGTGTAATAGGAATTCCCATGATGAGTATGGGATTAATTGTAATGATAGATTCTGCACAGCCAAGAAATTTGAACAAGATAACAATTGGAAATCTTGCCTTTGTAGTTGCCATAATAATTGCAATTGTCATGTCAGCTCTGCGCCAAGCACCATGGCTTGTAATCACATCAAGTGTGCTGGTGTTTGCATTGGCAAACATGTTTAACACAACACCACAATTTTCACGAATCAAAAATATTGAAAATGCATTACCAGAATTTCTCCGAGATGTAACAGAATATAGAAAGATAGGATATGATATGACAATATCGCTATACAGACTTTATGGGACACGAAAATATAATAAATATTTTAATGAATTGTTTGGAATGATTTATTCGCAGTTAAAATCTGGCGCAACACTATCGGGTATTGCTGGCATAGAAGACAAGTCATGGATAACTAAACTGGTGTTATTTATTTTAGGAAAACTTGCAGACACTGGAGGGGGAACACCATTGACTCTTGAACACTTGACTAGATTTGTGTCAGATGTTACCACTATAAAAAAATCAACAATGTCTGCATTACGAATGCAAATGTTGCTAGTGTACATTGGTCCAATCATCATGGTTTTTGTGTCAAAGACGTCTATCTCATTGCTAACAAAGATGAGTTCGAACTTGTCATTTTTTAGCAATTTGGGAGTAGGTGGTGCATTTGCTATAACACCAGAGTTTGTAGATGCCATCAATATAGTAATAGTGATATCATCACTAGCCATGGGATTTGTCTTTACCAAGATCAGCATGTTTACTCTCAAGGATACAAAAAATGTGGCAATTACAGCAATCATAGTAATCATTGCCATTTTGATCTCCCCATATCTTCCGTCCATTTTTTAAATTACAGTATACCGAAAACCTGTGTTAAAAAGAAATACAATTTTTCTTCCCATGCTAGACCTGAGCACCGTACTTGTTCTAAGACAGATCATGGCATTGACAATGTTATCAGTAGCATCATATTTTGACATAAAGACACGCAAAATAGACGATAGAATCTGGTTGATTTTTGCAATCCCTGGAATTGTATTATATTTTCTAGCTCCGCCGCCATCTTTTATTACAATTTTCTTTCTGGTCATAGGTGCAGTCATTGGGATAACATGGTTTCTCACACAAGCATTTGGTCAGGCAGACGGACTTGCCATAATTGCACTTTCAATTGTATTTCCCATATTCAACGAGATGCCAGTTTCGGTACTAGTTGCACTGGCAACAACTGTATTGCTAGGATTGTTTGGTACGTTTTACAATATTGCATACAATCTTTCAGACATGTTACATGGCAAGATATTTCACGGAATTAATGAAAGATCACATAGTAAAGTACTTGCATTTCTTATCATGCATAGAAAAAGAAGATACGAAAAGTTTGTTATACCATCACAAACTGGTGACAAGTTTTCATTTCATTTCAAACCAAACCCAGATGAAGATTTTGCAGGTGATTTTACAGGTTATGTGTCATCGGCATTCCCACTTGTACCATTTATGCTAGTTGCACTTGTTTTATTTCTTGTAATATTCTAGTCTGATACATCTTCGAGTCCTAGAACCTGAGAGATCAGAAATTAGTTCCATCATAAGGAGGAATTTTCCGCCCTATAATGGAACTAGGAACCATACATGTAAAAAATGGCTCATTAGATTTGCCGCTTTAAAAGTACATTACCTATTGATTTTGTGTTTAAATCAAGAAATGGATTTGGGTTAGACTCTATTATAATTCTGATATCAACTATTGCCATCATTGCCATAATGATTGGAGTTGGCAAGGTTTTCATGACGACACTTGAGAATTCCTATGTTTCACTTACAACCAGCATGCCAAAGTTCAGCACGACAGGAGATTATCCTGATACAATACACAACAAGACAGATTCACTCCTCTCAGTTTACAACATGTTACGGTCTGGAATAATTTGGGCAATTGCAGCAGTCTTGATGATAGCTGGAATTTTGTTCATGTTAGAACAGATAGAAGTTGTTCCTGCATCAACAGCATTTGGAATTATTTCAAAAGGCACATTATACTTTGTAATTTTATTTGGTTTTCCTCCAATTTGGGACCTGTATGCTAGTGTAATTGAATTAGGATCAAAAACAATAATGGATCCTGCAAATACAGGCCAGACTCCTGATTCTGTTATCAAAGTATTTGATACCATCAACGGAATGGGAATATCACAAGGTAAAGTACCGCAGGTAGACAATTCAGTTCTAAACAATCTGGTACAATTATTCAACGGTTCAGATATTTTATCTACTTTCTCAGACCAAGGAAAAGCTTTGATACTTGGCGCAATTGGGTCTATACTTTCACTCATACTTTCATTTTTGACTTACATGTTTGCAGCAATAAGACAAGTACTAACAGCAGTATTGATTGCAGGACTGCCTGTTATTATGATACTCTCACTTGTGCCATGGTTCCAGGGAATAACAAAAAGACTCTATGATACTTTGTTTGGCCTCTCACTTGTTCCAATATTTTCAGCACTTGTCATGGTAACAGGTGCAGCATATCTTGGTTCCATAACAACTCATCCAGTAGAAGAGCAATGGTTTGCATCTGTTGCAGTGCTTACACTATCAACATTTATTCCAACAATTTTAGTTCCTCTGCTTGGTTCCTTGTTTAGTTCCATTACATCAATGGCATCAACAGCTACAGGCTTTGGTGGAATGATGGGAATGATGGCAATTCAAGGTGGAAGAGGAATTGGAAGTGGTGCATATGGTGCTGCAATGTCAGCACAGCAGGGAGCAGCAGAGATGGGCCAGTCAATATCAGGCATTGGCATGGTAAAAGCCGCAATGGGAGGAGGATTGGCAGGTGGATTTGGCGGCATTGCACAGGGCTTGTCAAATGTTGGCTCTCATGCCCTAAGACGGGTAGGCGCAAAAGACTTGGCATATGACATGCGAGGTGCGGGCTCTCAAATTATGAAAACGTCACAAGACGTAGCACACCAGTACGGCAATTCAGTGATACAACCAGTTGTAGATCATGCCCTTACAGAAAATTCAGCAGGAGTAATGACTAGGCTTGCAACCATTCCAGTCCCAGAAGAGCAAGTAGGAGTACACCTGCAAAACGGAACTACTTTGTTAAATCTAGCACATGACTCCATCGAGACTGGGAATTATTCTAAAATACTTGACCACCAATACTTCAAATCTGTTCCAGTCCTAGACACACAGAGTTTTGCAAAAGCAGTCTCTGCAACAATTGTAAATCATGGGTTTGAACCTCAAAAGCTTGCAAACATATCTTACAACCTGGAGAAGATGGGCGGCCTGACTAGTGATAATGTTAAGGAGTTTATTCAAAACTATGAGACATACAACATATCACATAATATGGATAAATCTCAAACATTAGATGAAAATCCTATTGTTTGAATAGTTAAAGCATCAAATTCTAAATGTTCTTGAAGAAATCTTCTTTTGAAATTTTTGCCTGCTCAAGTATTGACTTTAACGTGGGTTCCTTGATAGGATCATGTCTTGGTACAGTCACATATCTGCCATCTTTATGACCTAGTTGAATATGACTACCTTTTTGCCTTCTAACTTGAAAATCGAAATGAGAAAGTGCTTTTACTACCTCACGCCAGTTATGGTTTCTAAGACTCAATGCAAAATTTCTATGATTAGTTTTTCATCTTTTTTAGCATCTTCATCTAAAGACTCTAAAACAAGCTCTATAGCTTCAGTCATGTTTTTCTTTAATTCTTCAATTGTTTCACCTTCACTTATGGCGCCGGGCAGTTCAAGACATTGACCAGCATAACCGCCTTCTGGAGCATTTTGAACTCGTATGGTAAACTTGTGTTTTTCTGTCATGTATATCATCTATAGGAGTATGTCATATTTCTAGTTGCCTAAAGATGTATGAGGCTGAGAGTCTTTTCTTGTTTTAGAGCTTTCTAATTTTTCTCTTGCAACTATTGCAACAAACTGATACAAACTGTATCCATTTTTCTTAAAGCTGGATTCTCGCGGCTTACAGATTTGCACATCCATCTCAAGTGTACTAACAGAAAAATCATCATAGTCTCGAAACACATCAACTATCATATTTGCTTCTTTGTCTGTCATGGCATCATATCTCCACTTTAAGAATCCCGGTAAATCTACAAAGTCTTTGTAAGTAAGGTTCTCATGTTTTACCAATAACAAATATGGATCTACATCCGGAGTTCCGATTTTTGCGTTCTTGATGTACTCATTAAGATAAGATATTCTTTCAGGTTTTAGGAATTTCTCGATATCTTTCTGATTCTTTTGGAACCAGAGTGCCTCTGAAAGTGAATGTGTATTCTGATCAAATTTGTCATCATGGTTTTCAATATTTTTTATATCAGATATGAAATCTGGTGGAGTGTTTCTAGCATACTCTTGATTTACCTGAGAGATGTCATGCTCGACTTGATTGGCAGGATTCACTTTAAACTCAACTGACTTGCGGCCATCTGATGTGCGAATCACTACAAGCAACTTGTCCTTTTTTGTTGCTTCAAAACTTGCTAGATAATCGAAATTAGTCTCAAATTTGACACCCTCTCCCTTCTTTTCAAACATGATTCCATTGTTTAGTAGATACAGTATGCCTTTACCTATTTTTTGCATCTCGGCATCGTAGAACTTGATTATTTTAACGCCTGCAGGAAGGGAGATCATGATACCAATACGCTCCTTTGGGAAAGATGTCTCTTTTTGGTCTGGGATGTCATATAGTTCGCTATTCTATATACCAAGACGTAATATTTAAAAATATTTATAGATATGATGCTGTAAATAGATACTGTACTAAAAGATATGGCAAAAAAATACTTGTTGACAGTAACAGATGAGATGGGGACAAAGCTGGAAAAAGAGATGAAAAGACGCATGATAGAAACAGTTCCTGAAACGGTAAGAGCTATACTGTCAGAGTATTTCACAGATAAGAAATGATTGTATAATAAATAAACAGCAAGTAAATGTGATTTAATATTTGGAAATAATTTACGTGTTAAACTGGTAATGATATCAAAACTGGAAGAGGTGATAGAAAAAATACTGATCATAAAGTTTGTAAAAAGAAAAGGTTGTTAGGCAGCCTAATAATTTTAAAATAAAAAAGAAAGTCAGCTATAAAAGATATGGGCAACAAGCAAATGATGAATCATATATTTTGATGTAGTTTTTTATTAAATATTTTTTCGGATTACAATAACATTTCTTAGTATGGAGATATCAAGTTTCTCACCCTTCTTTAATCGGAGTTGCTCTACAATTTGTATTGGTATTGTGACACGAT
>JBGPGB010000034.1:0-10093 GCA_041483595.1 Nitrosotalea sp. | reverse complement strand
TATTGATTATTTTTTTGTTTAATGTTTTCATTTTTTAATCCTTATTTTCCATTTGATTCAGGATCCATCTTTGTTGCTGTAGTTGTAACTATCTCACAGCCTACCTCGGTATAGTTATGCTCAATTGCGACAGGTTTTAGATTTATTACTACAAATCCATATGAGCCATTTTCACACTCATGTTTTCCAACGTTAGAAGGCAAGTAGAGATGTACAGTAGCAGAAGATTGATGAGTTTCACCATTGGATGCATAGCTATAATCACTATATCTCCATCCTTTCATGGACCAATCCCTTATTTTTGACTCATTTAGTATGTCATAGAAAACAAGATTTGCTTGTGTTTGGTTTCCATATTTTAGAAGCAGACCATCTAAAGGATTTTCTGACCATCCTCTAAGTACGAGTTTTGGTACAGTATCAGGATTTACACATGCTGGCCTATATCCTTGTTTTTTTATTGCAAGTATGAATCCCTCCTTGCATGTTATGTTTTGTGTGACAACACCCGACTTGAATTGTTGTAGTGGAGTTAGCTTATCAAATGCAAATGGAGGTCCTCCGTGTAGAAGCGGAATATTTGTATTATTATCCAATATTGTAAACAAGAACGATTTTGAGATGGTTTGATCAATGTTAGACTGGTTAGAGTCCGTTTGATTTTTTATTTCATATGGAAACGTTACAGTAACATTTGCAGTTCCAGATTTCGTTGCAATATAAGAAATAGTATTATCAGGACTAGTTCCAATGAGTTTTTTCCCGGGGTTTAGCATTTTCATCAAGACCACTCCTGCACAGGTTAGGTTTTTTGACTTGGTTGTAGTATGATTATCAAATGTCATGATAAAAAATGACACATGTGTATTGGTAGAAGAACAAGTGCCGCTTGCCAACTCTATTGGCACCGTAGAATTGTTGACAAGTGTTGCTGTGACGGTAAATGTATCTCCAACTTTTACAGCATATGGTTGTACCGATACATTTTGAATTGATATGCCATTTACGTCATCTGCGAGAGATTGTGGTACTAGAAACCCTAGAAAAACAACCGTGACAAGTGTAAGAAACAAGAGGTATGCGGATTTCATATTTTACATGTACTGTATGTGTATAGTTTAAAAAAGTGGTGCAGCATTCTTCTAATTATCAGCATGATTTGGTTCTTGTAAGACTCACTAAAAATTATTCAATCAGTTTAGATCTATCCTTTAAATGGGCAAATGTTATGTCTCTGATTTTTTCTTCACAGGTAATTTCGGAATGAATTTTTCCAGTTTATCATTTATCTCCCTTGCATACCAAGAGATAGTACTACGCTTTTTCATTGCAAATATTCCTGTGATTGGCCCAGCTATCACCAACATCAGATATGTGTAATCAGGCCGGTAGATTGCAGTTGCAAATATGTTGTCCTTTGCTGTAAAACTGACATTGTTTGTCTTGGAATCAAATGGCAGGTTTGCGCCTTCCCAGTGGTCAAATACCTGTCGTACTAGGAAGGACATTTGCCATTTTTCAGGGGCATTTAATGTAACAGTACTTCCATACGAGTAAAATCCTCCACCTATCGCATCTGTTGCATTTACACTTAGGACCAAGTCATATGTTGCAATTATGTTCGAGTCATCTTCTAGGTATGTTCGCACTATATTTTCTGTATAACTCTGGTCGCCAATGTCTATCACATGCAAAACATAGTTTTTGTTTTGTAAAATCACTTTTGGCGGCAATTCCATGTCTGTATTGCCAGCATTTACGGTTGTAGTAAATGGCGTGTTTTGTGCAATGGAATAATTGTTGATAGTAAACTTTGGACTGATGTGTAACTGTGTTCCATCATTTCCTTTTGCAATCATTGTTATGTCAATTATTTTCTTTGAAACAAGATGCAATGTTTCCGATATTGGTCTGAATCCATCCTTGTGTGCAAATACAGTTACATCAAAATTCTGTTCTCTTGATGGTGTAATGGAATATTCCCCGTCTCCTTTTTTGATAACAGGAAAAATTGATTGTATATCGTATATTACATTACTAATATCTGATTTTATATTGAAAATATTGTCCTTTCCTACTTTGAAGATTGTCGAGTTTGCATCTGTGTTTACATTCATGTCATTGTAAAATGAATTGATTGACTGTTTTATTGCTCCATCCTCTGAGAGTACTGCTACTGTTACCATTCCTTCCTGATTTACTGACATGTATCTACCAGAAGGATCAAAATTTACTCCGGTTATTGTGGATACATCACTTGGTACAATTCTTTCTAACGGTATGCCAAATGCATCTGTTTTGTATGCTACATATGGAAATTTTTCTCCAACGTGTACCTTTGGAGGCAATTCAAACTCTATGTTTGTTGCAACATCCAGAGGAACAATTGAAATTGCTGAAGATGGAATTCCTTGAATTGAAGCTACTAGTTCTGATTTTTTAGTGATTGTCCCACTGAGTATCATGTTGGTTGATATAAAATCTAGTGTCTTTGGCATATTTTGGACTGTACTTTTGATGTCTACTTTTGGTGGTTCCGCAAAAACATTTGACGGTTCTACCATTGCACCTGTACTGTCTGCGATGTACATTATGCCAAGATCTTGATTGATTCCTGTATTGATTGGAAGCGGAGTTATCTTGATGCTGTACGAGTCATCATATCTAGGCAGGACAGCGAAATTTGCAACTCCTGGTATCTCTCCCGGGCCTGATGCAGTCATGGTAAAGTTTCCGGTTCCACCCCCCTGAATGGCAAATTCTACAGCTTGTGCGACTCCTGTTTCCCCGTTACTTCCAGGTATGCGAGTGGGTATCATGTTGATTTGTTTGTCATAATTTGTATCTGGTCCATTTGATGACAACTGGACCGTACTGCTGTCTGCTTCGAGTGGAATGATTGTACTGGTACCTGATTGGTTTATCTGACGATATAGTCCAACTATGCCATATCCCGAGTCATCAAATGTAGTTGGATATGTCCAAATTTTCACCATGTTTGGTCTGCATGATACCAATACACTGCAATAACTTGTGATGTTTTGTCCTGTTACATGATTATTCCTTGATGGTCCAACTATGAGGTTAGCACTTGCTGCACCAAACCCGTCTACGCTTGCAGAAATTACTGTACTTCCAACATTTCGGGTATAGACAAAACCTTTTGCAACTCCATCCCTTATTGTAGTAGAGTATAGTATGTCGTTAAAATGTGTGACATCGTAATTATTTCCAAACCTTGCAACATTTGTATCACTTGATGTAAGTGTTGCATGAATCGTATATGGTGGCTTGAATGGCAATCCATTTTTTTCCAACCATATGTAATAATATGAAAGTGAATTTGGCAATGCTGTATCTGGGGCTATAGCTAGCTTGATTGTTACATTGTCACTAATTTTTGTAACATTTGCAGTTGCAACACCCAAGCTATCTGATGATACTGAAATAATACCACTGCCTTTTGTAAATAATGGTAATGTGGTATAATACTGTCCCTTTGGTATGGTTACAGTTTGCGGCGCGGTTATCATGGACGATGTTGTGACAGTTATTTCAGTATCTGCATCAACTGGTACCGGCAATCCAAATTTATCTTCTGAAAAAATATATGATTGCATATCTTGTGCCCTAGTTGTAGACGTTGGAATTATCATTTGTAATTTCGTTGGTTGTGAATTTGAAGTGTAAACTAGGGTTGCACTTTGAGCCAAGTTCCCATTTAATGCACCAAATACTGTAGCATTCCCATCTTTGAGTGTCTTGATTGCAAATATTCCGTGATTTTCTGACGGAGGTATCGTTATTGAGAGCGGTATTTGTAATGTCGATTTATCACTTGAGGACAAGTAAAAAATACTTGGCTGGTTTACTGGCTTGTCTAAAAGTACCATTCCTTCATAATCCTGACCGCTGATCATTTTGCTTGGAATCCATATCGTAAAACTGCTCGCATCTTGCTGTGATGACAAATTGGAATTGGTATCATTTAGGATCGAGTCAATATGTCCAAACACTTGAAGTGGAGATATGATGATCAAAATAAAAAGCAAAAAGAATAATTTTTTCACAATGTTTCAAAAGTATTATCAATTTAAGTCAGGTTTTGCTTTGCCTAACTTGCACCAGTCAGTATGGATCCACTGGAAAGATTTACAGTAGCTGTTCCCACACTCAATTGATTTGAAGTTGTAAATACTCCATATGATGAGGCTGGTACTGATATTGCATTTCCATCCGCTTCAACACTTGCTCTGAGATAAAATTCTATCAAATCTCCTGCATGTGCAGATACTTGGACAAGTTGTGTGACAGTACTTGTGGAATAATGCATAGATACTGCTGATGATTGTGAAAAAGAATATGCGCTAATTGAAGATGACTGTGATATCATTGGATTAGAATTTGAATACACGATTTGTGAGTTTACCATTTGTCCATTTACATAAGTGTCAACATAGAGGGAAAGTGGACCACTTGTTGCACCTGTTGCTGAAACAGATCCTGGTTGACATCCATTAAACGTGGGACAGGTGCTTTGAACATACAGACCACGCATGTAATCATATACCATATAGATCATCGTGGGAGGACTGCTTACATAATTGTAGGCAGAATTTGCGGTAAAGGATACATCTGCAGATATTGTTGCAGAAACCAATGCGTATATTGTTCCATCCAATTGTGCGATTACGACTCCTTCCCCTCCGGTGTTTGCTCGTACTGACGCACCAGTGCCATCGGTCTTGTATTGAGATGCAGTTCCCGTACCTGGTGATATCACTGAAATTCCTAACGAGGGAGAGATACTAGTAAGAGGTATTTTTGCACTAGTTCCATTCATACTAAATGTTATTGTCTTTAGTCCTGGAACGATTGGGACCATCATGCTTGAACCCGGCGTGTAAATTTTTGACAGATAAGATAACTGTATAGGTGCAATTCCATCTACTGATACATTTTGAATATTTTCAGTTGATGACATTGGCATCATCACATATGCAAATGGAGTGTAAATTTGAGGCGTACCACTAGCAATGTTGAACACTTTATTATTTACAGAGTCATAAACTGCAGTGCCAATGTTACCGACGTATGTTGGTGAGTTTGGATATATGTCAAGTTCGCCACTTAGTGATTGTCCGCCAGTAATCATTTGCGCCGCAGAAAGTTTCAAAGATCCATCAGAACCTGTGATACCTTGAAGTCCAATAATTCCATTTTCTAATATTTGATATGGTACATTTGCAGGTAGACCAGTTACTTGCAAAAATAATTGAGTCGTAGGATCATATGCACTTGCTTTTATTGTGGTACCTCCAGATGTAGGTTCAACTATAAACCAATACGGTGTTGGAGCAAAGTTGACTTGGGATGTAAAGTCTGATGTATATGTTTTAGATGTTGCAGGATCAAGTGGTGATTTATCATAGAGAGTAATGTATGGTACAAATGAACTACCATAACGGGAATATGAGCATCCTCCTTTCCCACATGATGATGAACTGCCAGATGGATAGTAATTGGTGGCATATCCATCAGTAGTGGTATAACTTACAGAAGTTACATGATAGAAATTTCCAGATGCGTATCCATTTACTGTTGCTACACCTGTTCCTGCATCATAACTACAAGACCAAGACCATCCAGTATATGCACTCATGGCACAATAAGAATAACTCCAAGTGTATGTTGCGTATGCATTGGCTGACGAACTTACATATTTGTTGATAGGAACTGTTACGGTACCTCCACTAACTGTTCCGCTTGATATTGTGGGAGACATTATTGTATATCCATGTGTGCCACCATCATACGCTGAAATTGTGACAGATGGATCTACCAGGGTTCCAAAAACTACAAGACCACCGCCAGTTATACCTGTACCTTCAACTACTGAAGATCCTGCGCCATTAGCTTGTACTGCTATTGTACTGCCAGCACCGGTAAATGTTATTCCACTAGAAGATGTTGTAGCAGAACCAGAGCCTGCAAGAATACTAGTAGTAACAGGTGCAAGTGTGTTTGACTGGGGAGTAGAATTTTGTATCAATACACCGCCGCTGTAAATGTATTGGCCGTTCATTTTTGGCACAATTAGTTTTACTATATCATCACTGTTCTGAAAACCTGCTGCAAATGTACCGGATGTAATTTTATTGTAAGGTGTCAAGGCATATGGTTGGCCAACTGCGTTATCTGTTCCAGCAATCACAGTTCCTTGTGGGTGTATTGTGACAATTCTTGCCACAATGCCATTTCCATTACTGGTGGAATTCCCACTCCCATTGCTGTTTGCAGTTGAATTTGCTGTTGCAGATACAGTAAAGATATTTCCATTGTCTGTAACAATTTGAATCTGAGTTGCAAAAGCATCATTGACAACAAGTGTCAATATACAAAGTGTAACTATGATTGATATTGTTTTTTGCACAGATTAAAGAAAAAAGATATTTTTTAAACAGTTATGAAGTCATTTTAGATATTGTGACGGTACTATACTGCTTAGGTCCAGGCTAGAATTTGTAAATGCTGAAATCTTGGCAGTGTATGGAATTCTAGTGATTAGATTTCCACTATCATCTACAATTCTTAGGTATTTTATATTTACAGGAGTATTTTCTGGATTCTTGAAAGAAAATGTCTTACCATTGTGTGTTGCTTGTATAGTTTCTTTTTCTTTATTGGTATGTATCGCATTTATTGCATCTTCCTTTTGTGTAATTGCTACATTTTGGCTTTCTGTTAACATTATCAGTCCTATGCCAACAACTACTAGAAGTGTTATGGCTATGGCAAGCGGAAGCATCACTGTATGTTATACAATATCATTTAAGGTGTTGATCAACTCCTTTTATTTTTCATGATTCCATGATTGTATGATCGGTCTTGCAAAAGGGCAACAGATTCTTGACAAGATAAAAGTACAGAGCAAGATGGGTCTTGGAACATTATATCTACTGAACACTGGAATTGCAGTAGAAGTATCTGGCAGCGGATTGTGCCTAGAACTTGCATATGGCGAAATACTTTCAAATGCAGCAAAAAAAGACAGTCTTGTGATTTCTTGGACTGAGGGAGTGGCTACATATGATATGAAATTTAATATCAAAAATGCTGTAGAGGTAGTGCAAAAAATGAATCAATACAAAAAATAATCTGGACCTTTTGGGTGCATGTGTAATGCTGGCCCTACATTAGGAGATGAATTGCATCCATAATTGTATAGTCGTCATTATCTTCAGAAGTGCGAACATTAACCGCATTTTTGTTTTGATCATTATGATGATTTAGCCCACCCACGTTCAACAAGCATCTTTGACGTATTGTAGGATACACACGCAGGATGACCATCTTCTGCTTTGATAACCAGTTGAAGGTTATTTTCACATTTTACATTATTTGCTGCAATTCCTGACTTGAATTGCTGGTAAGGTGACAATATCTGAGATGTGATGTTTACTGAGTTTTGTTTCTGGACAGAAATATAGGATGTCGGATATTCGCCATAATCGACAAACCAAGGTACATCTGTAGGCATAAGTTCTTTGACAATAGCAACATACTGATCTGCCTTGGTAGAATTTTCAACTCCTTTCCAGAGAGTAATTTCGACGGCCTTTTTCTTGCCATCCACTCCAGTTTGTACCAGTGGAAATGCATTTTTCTTATCTTCAAAGGTAGATTTTCCATTCCAGTACTGTGCTTGAATTTTACTAGCAAAATTATCCGATGCAGCTTGGTATTTTTTAAGCAGAGTTGGATCAATGTAATAGAGTTTCAGGTTTTCAGATTGTATTATATTAAACTCTTGCATGATTTGATCAATCTGACCTGTAACATTTTCTATTTTCATATTAATTGTTTTAGTATCTGCAGGATTAGTAGCATTTACTAATTGTGATTCCAATCTTTGTTTTTCTTGCAATAGCACATCATGCATATTCATAAGCTGTGTAATTCTTTGCAATGCAGCGGTTTCATTGTATGTGCCATTTGCAACATTGCCTATGTGATATGGATCTCCTGCTGTTTGTGCGGCATATATCATTTTAATTTCAGATCCAAACAATATTGCAATTAATCCAATAACTACAATTGTCGCAATGTATAGATTTTTCATGTTAGTATGTGCGGTACATGTATGTTTTTATATTTTGCGTACAAATCACAATTTTGTTAAAAATACATTAACATTCATTGAGATAATGATTAGTGGATTTTAAAAAAATAAAAAAGAGAGGGTTTGCATTTCTCATCCAGTTATTATAGTCACACCTAGATCTGCTGCTACTCTATCCTCTGGTGAATAGTATGTCGTACTACCAGAACCACCTATGACTTCACCAAATAGACTTGTATCGGTGCTATTTGTGATTGGGGCTCCACTGTCACCTTTGGCTGCAGTAAGACTGGCTTTAACCTGATGGTTAAATGATACACCATCAATGGTGATCATCACATCGTTCATTGATATACTTCCAGTAGCAATGCCGGATGTTACTCCAGACATCTGGATGAATTTACCCGCAGGTTGATGGCTTTGTGCTGTGACATTGAGTATTGTGTATGTAGAACTACCAGTATGGAAAACTTTATCGTTGATAGTTATTCCATTGCTTAGCTTTACCCATCCACAATCACAGTCCGTGCCGCTGGAATATACGTATGTAGAAGCTGTACCAACGGTTGTACCGGTATCTGGTTGATAAACAGGGTTACCTGTTAATCCGTTTTCACAGTGTCCAGCAAATACAAATCCTGCTGCATTATCTGATGTCCTTTTGGCATCAAAACCCAAGGTACAGTAGTCATTAAATGTGGCATTGAATTTCGTGGAAGTTTGAATTCCACCAATAAGCGGACTGCATGCTACGGTTCTACTTGTACAAGAGTATGCTGTAGGATATTCCCCATATGTGACAAACCAAGGAATATCTTTTGGCATCAAATTTGTGATGATAGATATGTATTGATTTGCCTTGGCAGAGTTTTCAATGTCTTTCGGGAGAGTTATTTCAACAGATTTTGTCTTGCCATTTACTCCAATCTCTACTAATGGAAATGCATTTTTCTTATCTTCAAAGGTAGATTTTCCATTCCAATAGTGATTTTCTATCTGATCTACAAAGTTATCTGATGCAGATTGGTATTTTTGAAGCAGAGTTGGATCAATGTAATAGAGTTTCAGGTTTTCAGACTGTATTACATTAAACTCTTGCATGATTTGATCTCTTTGTCCCTGTATCGCACTTATTTGGTCATTGATTGTTTGAACATAGCCAGGAAGAGCAGTTTTTAAGCTCTGTTCCAAACTCTGTTTTTCTTGCGTTTTCTCGTGATACATCTTCATAAGATCTGTTACTCTTTGTAGTGCAGCAGTTTCATTGTATGTGCCATCTGCAACCTTCCCAATGTGATATGGGTCTACATTAGTTGGTGTGGCATGTGCCATGCTGATTCCTGCAAATGGAATTATCATCGACATTACAAGTGCAGAAAACACAGCAAATTTGTAGTTTCTTAGATTTGTTTTCATTTTAATTGCTCCTTATGCTTTTTGTGTGTATGAAGTGGACTAATCTTCATACCGCACGATCTATTGTCCATATCGTATGTTTCATACGGCATATCGCGGCTATGGTAAAGCATGTGCGGTACAATACAAAACTAGCATTTACGTTTTGATGAAATTTAAATTTCTCCATAAATCTTAATAACAATACAACTCAGGCCATTGATGTTTATCATGATATCAAAACAGCAATACCGTTCAGAAATCAGAATAATTGCAGATATTTTGAGTGTGATAAGAGATGCAGGTAGAGATGGAATCATAGTGTCTGCCATATCCAGAAATACAAACACCTCTTACAAAGCGATTAACGAAAAATGCCAGAAGCTGATTGATGCAAGACTTCTGGAATCAACAAAAAACAACAGAAACCTCCGGTTTGTCATTACTGAAAAGGGAATGTCATTCTTTGAGGAATTGCTACAATTTGTAGAAATGAGGCAAACATTGATGATATGATGCTAGTAGTTGAAATTGTTTTTCTTATCTTGTCGGGGCGGTTTGGTTTTTGTTGGTGGT